>JBDTIZ010000237.1:0-5321 GCA_039936115.1 Gammaproteobacteria bacterium | reverse complement strand
AAGCCCGGACCCCGCAACAAGTGCGGGGTGACAGTGTAGTATAAAGTGCGGGGTGACAGTGTGGTATAAAGCATGAGGTGACAGTGCAGTATAAAGCGTGAGTGACAGTAGCTTGAGGTGCATTTCTATTCCACCTCAGCCACCAACCCTAACCCATCCCGATAATTCACCAACGCAGTCGACACATCCCCCAACTGCTCAAACAATTTTCCATACTCAACATATGTCTCGGGATTAGCTTCCAACCTCAAGCTCTCTTCCAGATAACCCCGCGCCTTCCCCCACAACTGACATTGCAAACACAAACGACCCAAGGTTAAAAGCAAGATGGGTTGATCCGGATAATGTTTCATCCATTTTTCAGCATGCGACAATTGTTTTTTTGGATTTTCTGTCACTAACAAACCATACAATCTCACCAAGTCGCTATCCCAATTTTTTTTCACCGCCGTATTAATTAACACTTCAACTTCGTTGGCGGTATAAGGAAAACGCATTAATTGTTTTGCGTAAGTGTAAATGAGCTGCGAATTTTTTTGTGCTTTACGTGGGACGATTTTCCAGAATTCATGCATAGTCTCTGCATTATCTGCTTTGTTAGCAGTCGCGCTTAACAACTCTTGATAAACACGCAACTCCATTACATCGAGTTGCTCAGGTGTTAATGTTTTTGCTTTACGCATGCTTGGTAACAAAAGTAATAAAGCTTTCCAATCGGCTAAACGAATATAAGTCTTTTGCAATAATTTCAATACCACCGCATGCAACGGCGTTATCGTACGCAAATGGTTTAAGGTTGCCAACGCTTGCTCTAACTGTCCTTGATCCAGCTGCAATTGTGCTTGAGTTAAACCAATCGCAACATCCGCTTGCGGTGCTAAATCATGCGCTTTTCGCAAATACAGATCGCGTTTATCAAACGCGCCGCGCTCATGTGCGGCTTTCGCGGCAGCCAAATAATTCACTAATGGCGCATCCGATTGATTAATTCCTTCTAAAAGAAAATTTTCTGCCGTGCGCCAATGGCCTTCGATTAACTCAATCAAACCACGATTTGTTTTGCTATAGGATTTGTTTTTTCGCCGCCAACGCAACCAATTTTTCCAGCGATAAAAAGAACTATCGATTCCATCGATAAAACGCACCAAATAATACACGAACAACGTTAGCACAATTAAGCAAACAGCTGCGAACCAAAGCGGCATTTGCATGGACCAATCACGATAAGTAAATAAAGCAAGACCTGGATCTTCTGCAATTCTTAAACCCAGCCAGACGGACAAAATTAAAATAATCATTCCAACAATAAATCGACGCATACACACCTCTTACAAATGATTATTTTCCGCCAGATAGCCTTGGAGCGCTCGCAATGAATCTGCTGCTGACGCACGAGTGGGCTGTACATCTATTTGCATCAACTGTGTCAGGCTCGTCGATATTTGCTGCGTGATGGGCGAATCTTGCAACGCATATTGTTTAATCCATGTCAGCGCTTGCTGCAAACTTGAGTGATAAATTTCAGTGTTTTGGTGCAACAAACCCCATTCGGCTTTTTCAATTTCCGAGTGTAAGTTTTGATATAAAAGCGATTGCTGATCCGGCGTCAAAAATGGCGGCACATTCATTTGGCCTTTGCGCACAATGACAATTCGCATCAATGCTTGTCCCGTTGCTTGTAAACCGCGCCGCCACCAGGAAAGTTTTTCATTCGCAGGTTCAGTTGCTGTTTGCGCCTGGTCATTGGAAAATTTATTTAAGACTGGCAGCTTGTCGACTTGATCATTCAACGCGATTAAACACGCATACAAACCAGACACATCGACTTGATGCGCACTCTGCAAAGCAAGCAAATCAGCGGCAATGGCTTGACGCACGGCTAACAACTTTGGATCATTCAATTTCGCAATATCTTGATCAGCTGATTGTAATAATTTTATCGCGAGCGAAATATTATTTTCAAACACCAAGCTGTCATTGGCGACTTTTACTAAATATTGCGCTTCCGCTACCAACAAATCGTCTTTGTTACTACGCTGATTTTTTTGCAACTCCAGTATGGCTTGCGATTGCGTTTTTAACTCATCGGTCATTTGTTGCGTGGATTCACGAATATCTGTCACGGATTTTTGTGTTTGCAAAACAGTATCTTTGGATTGCAGCACATTATCTGATAGTTCTGCTACATGGGTCGCAAGCGTGTCGCTGGTTGCCAGCAATCCATAGATTGCAACGCCTATCACAATCATTAACACAGCTGCCGCTAACCCAGAACATATCATTCCCAAGTTGCCCCAAAAAATAGCGCGTGATTTTTTATTTTTTTGGTCTACGGGTTGTTCTATAATTTCTGTTTGATGTTCATCTGTCATGACGACTTCCTTTTGTGATGCTTTGCATAGGATTCTAATGAATCGATAATCATATTATGGCTAGCATTTCCCGCTAAAAAAACTTGAGTAAATTGCAATTCTTTTGCAAGTAGCACTAAGCGCTGGCTAACCACAACCAATGCGACATCTTGCAAAAAAGATTTATTAGCAACACCGACTAATGTTATTAAATTATGCAGACTTTCGCCTGAAGTGCATACTATTATATCGATTTTTTGTTGTTGCAATAAGCTGGCATACGATTCGCTTTTTTCTAAACTGGGAACGGTTCGTCGATAAGCAATAAAATGCGTTACATTTGCGCCCCGCGCCTTCAATGTGTCTGCTAATAATTCTCGCCCACCTTCGCCCCGCACTAAAGCAATTTTTTGTTGGCTGATGTTTTGTAATATCGGCAACTTTAATAACCCTTCTGTAGACCACTCCTCGGGAGGAAAAATGACAGTCGAAAAACCCGCTGTATGCAATGCATTTGCAGTGCCTTGACCGGTTGCTAAAAATTTTAACTTAGCAGGAGGCATTGGCCAATGCTTCCGGATCAATGGAATGCTTTGAGAAACCGCTTGAGGGCTGATAAAAATAATCAAATCATACTGATCTAGCTGTGCAATTTGTTCTTTTAAAATAGTGGTATTTTCAGGCGGCATAATTTCAATTGTCGGCAAGTAAACAGGAACGCCGCCTAATGTTTTAATTTTTTCGCAAAGAATTTGGCCTTGCGGTTTGGGCCGAGTGACCATAACGCAGAGATCAGATAACGTCTTTTGCATATTACTCCGTTAATGAATTCAAAATAGTTTGAGCGCCCTGCGATATTAATTTTTGTGCGACAGCAACGCCTAATGCTTCAACCTGATCGACTGATCCCGTTTCACCGGCACGTAAAATGACTGTGCCATCGGGGTTAGCTACCAACCCCCGCAAAGTGACCTCAGTTCCTTTTATTTCAGCATATGCTGCAATTGGCACATGACATCCGCCACCTAAATAACGACATAATGCGCGTTCTGCTGTGACGCAAGCATTACTGTCTCGATGATTAAGTGGCGCAATTAATTCTTTAGTTTCAGTGTCATCTTCGCGACATTCAATACCAAGCACGCCTTGCCCGGCGGCCGGTAAAATTTCTTCAACCGTTAAATAAGCGCGAATCCGTTCAGCAAAACCTAAACGTTTTAGTCCGGCAGCCGCTAAAATAATCGCAGAAAATTCACCGCTATCGAGTTTAGCTAATCGTGTGTTCACATTGCCGCGTAAAAATGCGATCTTTAAATCAGGGCGCAATGAAAGCAACTGACTTTGTCTACGCAAGCTCGACGTCCCAACGACAGCGCCTTTGGGCAAGCTATCTAGCGAATGAAAATCATTGGCAACCAGCGCATCACGCGCATCAAAACGCTCGCAGAGCACAGGCACACTTAGACCTATCGGCAATATCATGGGGACATCTTTCATGGAATGCACAGCAATATCGGCTTCTTCTTTCCGGAGTGCCTCTTCTAATTCTTTGACGAATAAACCTTTGCCGCCCACTTTATAAAGCGGCGTCGAAAGAAGTTTATCCGCGCTAGTCGTAATGCCTAGCAACTGCACCGAGAGTCCTTTATGAATATCTTCTAAACGTTGCTTAACCCAATTGGCTTGCCATAACGCTAAGGGACTTTCACGCGTTGCGATAATGAGAGATTTTTTATTCATGTGTGTTCTGCCACCGATCCATCTATACGCTCGTTATTCTAGCAGAAATAAGTTTGAGTACATGGCCATTTTGCGTCAAAATAACAAACCATGGATTATTTTCAGGGAAATTGACCAACATGCCAGACTCATTACTTGATCGTGATGCGACCATTTACCACGAAATGATGGCGCATATTCCACTCTTTGCGCATAGAAACCCCGAAAAAATTGCTATTATCGATGATCTCGATCGAGGAATCGAACGTGAAGTATTGAAACATTCGAACGTCTCGCGAATATGGCAATTTCTATTGCACAAACAGAGTGGTGACGACAAAAACACTAAGATCGCTTATTGCTATGGCAATACGGCTGAATGCTTAATTCAAATTGTGCCGGGCTCGATTGATGTGTTGATTATAAACAATCATCATTTACAAACCTCTTTTGATCAATATTTTGCCCTGTTGAATTCAGACGGTATTCTCATTCAGCAAAGCGATTCGCCTTTTAACGTCCTCGCATTAAAAAATATTCAAGATTTGCTGAAAAAAGCAGGCTTCAGTGATGTGCAAGCTTTGCACTTTCCTCAGCCTAATTTTGCACACGGCTGGCGGGCCGCTGTAATGGCAATCAAACAAGGCATGATCAAACGACCGCGAGAAAAAGCCATTTTCACTAAAGCGTTTTCAACGCGCTATTATAATCTCGACGTACATAAAGCTGCTTTTGCGCTACCGGAATTTATGTGCCGAGAACTACTGAGCCAACACACAGAGGTCATCGATGAGCAAACGTAATCTGCTAGATGAAATAACCCAAAAACTATGCGATGCGCTGCCTCCTAACTTGCAAGTCTTAAAAAAAGATATGGAAAAAAATTTCCATGCAGTTTTGCAGGCGACTTTTTCTAAAATGGATTTGGTGACTCGGGACGAATTCGATGCCCAAACTAAAGTGCTTGCGCGTAGTCGGAAGCGGATTGAAGCGTTAGAGGCTAAATTGACTGAGCTGGAAGGTTCTCTTAAAAAGAAGACGCGGGAAAAGAAATAGCTATTTCATTAGCTGTGGCGCCCGCGCTGGATGCCGCTGTCACTCAGCGCCTTACGCTACTGTTACCCTGCATCACTGTGACTCTGCATCCTGATCACTGTGACTCTGCACCCTGATCACTGTCACCCCCACCTTGCATCACTGTCACCCCGCACTTGTTGCGGGGTCTGGAATCAAAAACATAAAAAAGTCATT
>JBDTIZ010000236.1:0-12521 GCA_039936115.1 Gammaproteobacteria bacterium | reverse complement strand
CTGGAAAGATATTCAGAAGTTTCGATAGAGGTCGTTCCGACTAAAGTGGGTTGACCTGCTTCTCGTGCTTTTTTGATATCTTCAATGATAGCGGTAAATTTTTCATCTGCTGACATATAAACTAAATCAGGAAAATCTTTACGTACCATCGGTTTATTCGTTGGCAATACAACTACTTCTAATCCATAAATTTGCTGGAATTCGTACGCTTCTGTATCGGCAGTACCTGTCATACCAGATAATTTTGCATAAAGTCTGAAATAATTTTGGAATGTGATGGACGCGAGTGTTTGGTTTTCTTGACGAATATTCACGCGCTCTTTTGCTTCGATAGCTTGATGTAATCCATCGGACCAACGACGACCCGGCATGGTACGACCCGTGTGTTCATCAACAATAATGACTTCGTTATTTTGCACAATGTAATCAACATCACGATGAAATAATGCATGAGCACGTATGCCTGCGTTCAAGTGATGCATTAACATGATATTGTTTGTATCGTAAAGACTTTCGCCTTCTTTCAAAAGACCGGCGCTTAAAAAGATTTCTTCTACGTGTTGATGGCCTTCTTCGGATAAAAAAGCTTGTTTAGATTTTTCATCAATCAAATAATCACCTGGCAAATCTTTACCGGCTTGTTTGACAAGACTTGGAATCAATTTATTGATTGCTAGGTATAATTCAGTGCTATCTTCAGCAGAGCCAGAAATAATCAGCGGAGTACGTGCTTCGTCAATTAAGATGGAATCAACTTCGTCGACAATTGCGTAAAACGGCGGACGTTGCACTTTTTCGGCTAAGCTAAACGCCATGTTATCGCGCAAATAATCAAAACCGTATTCGTTGTTGGTACCGTAAGTGATATCAGCGGCGTAAGCTTGCTGTTTATCTTGCGGCGGCATATTGGGAAGAATCACCCCCACTGCCATGCCTAAATAAGTGTAGAGAGGTCCCATCCATTCAGCATCGCGGCGAGCAAGATAATCATTCACAGTGATCAAATGCACACCTTTACCAGGCAATGCATTTAAATAGGCGGCCAGGGTCGCGACTAAGGTCTTGCCCTCGCCTGTTCGCATTTCAGCGATGTTTCCGCCGTGCAAAACCATACCGCCCAGCAACTGCACATCGAAGTGACGCATGTTAAGCACGCGCTTACCCGCCTCACGCACAACAGCAAATGCCTCTGGCAATAACTGGTCCAGGGTTTCCCCTTTTTGTAAACGTTCGCGGAATTCGGCTGTTTTGGCTTTTAATGCGGTATCCGAGAGCGCAGCAATGCTACTCTCAAATGCATTAATTGTTTCAACAACTTTCCACATGCCTCGTAATACGCGTTGATTACGGCTACCAAAAATTCGTGTAATTAAGCTCGCTACCATAGTCTGAATGCATTCTTAAAATGAGAAAAATAGGGGGAAGCATTACTTACTTTGCATGAAAAGTCAAACTGTTAGTCGGCTTGTTTTAGGGCTTTCGTGCAGGGGTTGTCAGAGTATATGATAGAACAACTTATGACGAAATTATCCATCTATACGTATTTAAAAAATGATAGCAAAACGCTAGGCAATCTGCTGCTAAAATTTAACCAGCTAAAAGTCTGGAATGGGTGGTTACGTGACGCTTTGCCGAATGAAATCGCCTTGACTGAGCACTGCAAAATTGTTGGGTTAGATAAAACATCGCTGATTGTGATCGCGGATAATTCACATTGGGTTACGCGGTTTCGGTTTTTTATTCCGGGTTTACTGACTAAGCTGCAAAGTTATCCTGATCTTCAAGGTATTCGGTCTATTTGTTGTAAGGTTATGCCGCAGCGATATGCTGCTGGGGACAAAAAAACTAAGCGAGAACGATTGAAGATTACGACTAATACGGCTGCCATATTGCAGGAATCGGCTAATAAAATTAAGCATACTAAGTTGAAGAAAATTTTGGAAAAAATGGCGCGGAGAGCGGTGGAAGAAGCTGATTGATGATTTGTTTAACCCTCATCTCCCCAACTCTCTCCTCCCATGAAAAGCTGATAGGAAAGAAGCGAGAACTAAGTAAGATTGCTAAGATATACTCCTCTCCTCCCACGCTTTTCGTGGGAGGAGAGGGTTGGGGAGAGGAGGGTTTAAAACAGAGAACTAGCTGTTTAGGTATCTAATAACAAGATCGGTTTAACGTAAGAAATAGGTGCATCTGCAGGATTTTCAAATGTAACGTATTCCCATGCATCTTGTTTAGCGAGAAGCTTACGGAGTAGTTTGTTATTTAATGCATGTCCTGATTTATAACCGCTAAACGCGCCAATTAAACTAGAACCTAACAGATACAAATCGCCCACAGCATCCAAGATTTTATGCCTAACAAATTCGTCTTCATAGCGTAAGCCGTCTTCGTTTAATACACGGAAATCATCGATTGCCACAGCATTATCCAGACTTGCTCCACGTGCCAAATTCATTGACCGTAGTTTCTCAAAATCAGCCATAAAGCCAAATGTTCTTGCACGGCTAACTTCTTTCACATACGACGTACTTGAAAAATCTAAGGTAGCAGTTTTGCTATGCATCTTAAAAACAGGATGATCAAATTCAATAGTAAACGTCACTTTGAACCCTTCAAAAGGTTCGAAACAAGCCCACTTATCGCCTTCTTTCACTTTCACTTTACGTTTGATGCGAATAAAACGTTTTGGTGCATTCTGTTCTTTGATACCCGCAGATTGCACGAGGAAAACAAATGGTCCTGCGCTGCCATCCATAATTGGAATTTCAGACGCAGTCACATCGACATATGCATTATCAATACCAAGACCAGCTAATGCAGATAGCAAATGCTCAACCGTTGAAACACGAACACCGCTTTTAACTAGCGCAGTTGATAATGTCGTATCGCCGACATTTTCAGCCAATGCTGCAATTTCAACAGCGGGGTCTAAATCGGTACGTGTAAAGATAATCCCTGAATTAGGCGGCGCTGGACGCAAGGTCAATTCAGCTCGTTCACCACCATGAAGTGTAATCCCTGTGGCCTTAATTACGTTTTTTAAGGTTCTTTGTCTAATCATTCCTATTTCACTTTCGATAATAAAGTTGGTCAATGGTAACACAAAGGGATTGCTTGTGAAATTAATAATTTACCCAATGAAATCCCGTGTTGCCCCTAATTAAGCGAGGGTATTATCCTAATAAACGAGGCTAAAAGCAAAGTAAATGTATAATAATTGGCCTGAAAAACAAAATAAATCCTTGAACCGTATAACATTCAATGGCATCTAATTTTCTTAATTCCAATTAAGCCTATAAAAGTTGCAATTATGACCGGATTTTGGATTGAGGAAGATTTACTTATGGGTTAAATTGGCGCAGCTCAAAAATAAGCGCAGGCTCTTTTTGCAACATATTTTAAAAAAATCGGTAATAGGGAGAAAAGGAAAAATGAATAATCGTAAGGATCAAATCTCAAGTGCTGCGCTAATTGTAATCAAATCGCGATCGGAATCCGAAGCTAAAGCGGTTAAAAAGACTTATGAACAAGCGATGGTTTTATATAAACAAGCTGAAGCTCTTAAGAATGAATACTTTAAGGCATCTGTAAGCCACAACATAAAACTTAACGATGGTATTGGTTCACATCAATTTAAATATGATAAATCGACGGGCTTCATGGAAGGGTTGGAAGTCACACGAACCATGATAAAGCTTGCGGAAAAAAAATATCTGCCTGCTCTAGAGTGGATGAGCAGGAATCGACAATACGTAGAAGATTTTGCTGCAAAAAATACGATAGAACCTAGTAACTCTAGTCTTTCCTCAAAGTTATAGATTCGAACGTTAAAAACAATATTAAGACTGCATGCCAGCTAAGAGTGCCATTAGTATCTACACAAATCTAAAGCCCTGGTGAAAAACCTATGCCAATTTGACTGGATACCGCGGACAAGCCGCGGTACGACGGCGGTGGTGATAATCATTTGTTTAATAATAAGGCCGTCGTACGCGCGGCGTGGTATCCAATCAAATCGGCATAGATTTCTCGCCAGACTTTTAGATTTGCGTAGATACTAATAGGACAAACCGCTGCACAACACCTTATTATTAAACGAATGATTAAACCACCGCCGTCGTATCGCGGCTTGTCCGCGGTATCTAGTCAAATTGGCATAGACTTCTCGCCAGGGCTTTTAGATTTGTGAAGATACCGAATAAGACAAACTGCTGCACAACACCCAATTATTAAACGAATGATTAAACCACCGCCGTCGTACCGCGGCTTGTCCGCGGTATCCAGTCAAATTGGCATAGACTTCTCGCCAGGGCTTTTATTTGTGTAGATATTAATGTAAAAACGCGCTGGCATGCCAGCTTAGATAGGAGGGCGAACACGCAGGTTCGCCCCTACAGAGAGTTATTTAACGCTTAAGCTTCAACTTCTTCTTTACGACGCAAGAACGCTGGAATATCCAGATAATCTAATTCTGAGGCTGAATCCGACGCGACAGCTTTAGATTGCGTGTGGCTTGAATTGGTAGACATTGCTGCATGACGACGCATAACAGCTGGTTTTTCTAATTGATGATAATCAATTGATCC
The DNA here is from genome assembly GCA_039936115.1 of Gammaproteobacteria bacterium. GTDB lineage: Bacteria > Pseudomonadota > Gammaproteobacteria > DSM-16500 > DSM-16500 > DATIJJ01. Next base: position 7,935 of record JBDTIZ010000236.1, on the reverse strand, counting down.
ATCTGAACGAGTTGAATCAATTAATTTAACTGGCGAACCTTGTTTGCGACCAAGACCCGTTACAATTACAGTGACACGAATTTCATCACGTAATTCTGGATCAATCACTGTACCGACTACGACGGTTGCGCCATCTGACGTAATGTTTTTAATCGCATCGCCCACTTCTTCGAATTCACCAATCGACATATCCAATCCTGCTGTGATATTCACAAGTACACCGCGTGCACCGGTCATATCGACATCTTCTAATAATGGACTGGAAATAGCCGCTTCAGCAGCCATACGTGCACGATTTTCACCCGATGCCACACCTGTGCCCATCATCGCCATGCCCATTTCAGACATGACTGTGCGTACGTCAGCGAAATCGACGTTGATTAAACCTGGACGAGTAATTAATTCCGCAATACCTTGCACAGCACCGCGCAACACATCATTTGCTGCTTTAAATGCATTAACTAAGGTGACATTTTTGCCCAATACGCTGAGTAATTTATTATTCGGAATTGTAATCAATGAATCGACGTATTGACTGAGGTTTGCAATACCTTGATCCGCGACTTGCATACGAACTTTGCCTTCGAAAGAAAATGGCTTGGTTGTCACTGCAACAGTTAATATTCCTAGTTCTTTTGCAATTTGCGCAAAAATAGGTGCGGCACCCGTACCCGTTCCGCCGCCCATACCGGCGGTTAAGAACACCATATCAGCGCCCGCCAGAGCTGCTTTAATGCGTTCGCGATCTTCTTCTGCTGATGCACGTCCCACTTCAGGATTAGCGCCTGCGCCTAAACCGCGCGTGATTGCATCGCCTAATTGAATAATTGTATTCGCCGAAGAATTTTTTAACGCTTGTGCATCTGTGTTAGCACAAATAAATTCGACGCCTTCAATTGACCCCGCCATCATATGCTCAACTGCGTTACCACCGCCGCCACCAATTCCGACTACCTTGATCACTGCATTTTGTGGATTTGTATCTGCTAATTCAAACATCTGATGACTCCTTAAGTTTACGTGTTAACACTAAAAATTCCCCTGAAACCAGCCTTTCATTCTGCCCCATAAATTTTTGAGGTTAGACTGTGCTATTATTTCGCGTGATGGATCGCGTTGTTGCATGCCATAAAGCAACAATCCAACACCTGTTGCATACATTGGATTATTGATTACATCGGATAGCCCAATCACATGTTGTGGCGCACCGATTCTCACTGGCATTTTGAAAACACGCTCTGCAAGCTCTGCAGCGCCTTGTACTTTTGCCGCACCGCCGGTTAAAACAATCCCTGAGGCAATCAAATCTTCCAGACCACTGCGTCTAATTTCTGCTGCAACCAATGTGAATAGTTCTTCATATCGAGCTTCAACTACTTCAGCCAACGCACGCATAGAAAGATGTTTGCATGGACGGTCGCTTGCAGTTGGGATATCAATCATTTGACTAGCATCAGCTAAATCTTGCAGCGCACAAGCATATTTAATTTTAATTTCTTCTGCATTTCTTGCCGGTGTACGTAAGGCAATGGCGATATCATTTGTCACTTGATCACCTGCAATCGGTATCACAGCAGTATGACGAACTGAGCCATCCGTAAATATAGCAATATCGGTTGTTCCACCCCCGATATCAATCATACAGACACCAAGTTCTTTTTCATCTTCTGATAAAATGGATTGGCTTGAAGCAAATTGTTCAAGCACGATGTCACTCGCAATTAATCCGCAACGTTTTAAACACTTCACGATATTTTGCGCAGCACTCACCGCACCGGTCACGATATGAACTTTTGCTTCTAAACGAACACCTGACATACCTAGCGGTTCACGAATTGAATCTTGGCTATCGATAATAAATTCTTGCGGCAAGATGTGCAGAATTTTTTGATCTGCAGGAATAGCCACTGCTTTAGCTGCATCAATGACGCGATCGACATCTGATTGCGTCACTTCACGATCGCGAATAGCCACGATGCCATGCGAATTAATACTGCGAATATGACTACCCGCAATACCAGTAAACGCTGAATAAATTTGACATCCTGCCATTAACTCCGCTTCTTCCACTGCACGCTGGATAGATTGCACAGTAGACTCGATGTTAACGACGACACCGCGTTTTAAACCTTGAGAAGGATGTGATCCAAGGCCAACAATATTTAATTTTCCATCACTCGTGACTTCGCCCACAATCGCGACGACCTTGGAGGTTCCGATATCAATACCTACCATCAAATCTTTATTTGGCTTCTTTGCCATAATTATGTCATCCAGTTATCAAACCGTTTTCCATCGTACCGCTAACCCATTCGGATAACGCAAATCAACGTAATCTACGTCAGCTGCGCGTTTACCCACTATTTTTGAATACACTTTCACAAAATGGTTGATTCTAGTCAAGACATCTTTGTATCCAACATTGACTTTCATACCATCATTAAATGCAACATTCCAGGATAAGTAAGATGTTAATTCAAGTCGGGCAATTTTTAAATGGAGTGGCTGCAACAAATTGTTAATTTTAGAGTAATATTGAAGCATTTCTATTTGGGTGCCATCCGGTCCAATCAGACGCGGAAGGTCTGTTGGATACGTAGTTTCATCAGGATTAAAAATTTCACCGGTTGTACTTAGTAAGCTCGCCGTATTCCAACGCGCAATCGCATCGCGCTCTGCAATCGTAATCATAATTTGATCAGGCCAAACACGACGCACTGAAACTTCTGACGCCCAAGGCATTTGCATGATACGTTCTTTGATCAAATCAATTTCAACCGCAAAAAATCCTTTACTGACTAAAGGTTGCAACAAATTTTGCATATTTTGTCGATCTAAATGCTTAGCACCATAGATTTTGACTTGTTTAATCGGGAACTGTTGATTTTCTTTGAGTTGATTCACAGAAAAAATACTAGCGAGCAGCAACAAAATAAATAGGAAAACTTTTATCCCACTCTTCCAAGGGAACTGAGTACTCGATTGGCGTTTCCTTACTCTGCCAAGAATCATATTGCTGCCTTTTTTATGCGATTTACCTTTCGGCGTTTCCTATAATACAAACTTCAGGAATTAATTTAACACCCTGCTGCTTCTCGACAGTTGAGTGCACATGTAAAATTAACGACTCAATATCGTTTGCAGTTGCATCACCGCCATTAATGATAAAATTAGCGTGTTTTTCAGAAACGTATGCGCCGCCAATACTGGTTTTTTTCAACCCGCATTGTTCGATAAGACGCGCTGCATAATTATCCGGCGGATTACGAAATACCGAACCACAATTAGGCAGACCTGTTGGTTGCGCTGCATTGCGTTTTGCGAGCAGTGATTTTATATCTGCCAGCGCTTTGGTTTTATCACCTATCATCAATTCAAAATGTCCCGCCACAAACCATTCATCTTGAGGGCGTTTCACATGACGATAAGCGACTTCAAAATCCGCGGCTTCTCGTATACGTTTTTTTCCCTGCCTATCCACTGTTTCAACTGCATGGACACGCTGCCAGGTTTCGCCGCCATAACAACCGGCATTCATTGCCAAAGCTCCGCCTACAGTACCTGGAATGCCCGCCATAAATTCAGCGCCGGTTAATCCAAGGCGCGCAGAATATCTTGCAAATTGCGCACAAGAAACGCCTGCCTCCGCACGAACTCGCGTAACATCAAGTTGCGACATTTCGTGTAATGCACCTTGAGTGACAATGACTGCGCCGTTGACACCGCCATCTCGAATCAAAACATTACTGCCAAGACCCAGCCACAGGAGTGGGCAATTTTCTGGAAGTTGTTGCAGAAAAATAGATAAGTCATTTACATCGGCTGGAATATAAAGAAAATCTGCAGGGCCGCCTACGCGCCATGAAGTATATTCTGCAAGCGGTTCATTTAACGCTAAACGTCCGCGTAAATTCTCCAGCTTTTTTTCCAGCGTGTATTTTTCAGTTAGCATGTGTCCCACTCGCTAATGTTTGAGCCACGGATTCACGTAGTTCAGTTGCCGCAAGATGCGATGCAATACCGCCAATATTGCCAGCGCCTTGCATCAACAAGACATCGCCATCGCGTAATATGTTTTGCAAACTCTTCGCTAACTCTTCATGTTGCTCAATAAAAATTGGCGTCATTTCGCCTCGTTCATTAATCGTTCGCGCTAAGGATGCACCATCTGCGCCTTCAATAAATTTTTCGCCGGCTGAGTAAACATCCAAAAGCATAAGCAAATCAGGCTGAGATAACACATCACAAAAATCGTTAAACAAATCACGGGTACGCGTGTAACGATGCGGCTGATAAACCATAACAAGTCGGCGTTCAGGCCAACTATGTCGTGCCGCTTGTAGCGTTGCAGCGATTTCACGTGGATGATGACCATAATCATCGATCAAGGTAATCGAACCGCCTTTCGGTAACGTAAAATCCCCATAAATCTGAAACCGACGACCTATACCGGCAAATTTTTCCAATGCCGATTGAATCGCGCGATCTGACACTTTTAATTCTGTGGCAATTGCAATCGCTGCCAATGCGTTTAATACGTTATGTCGCCCGGGTAAATTTAACGTAATGTTTAAAGGCGTCATGCCATTGGGGCGATTTGCAACAAAACTTGTTTTGGTACCCGCTTGAGAAATATCTGACGCTTTAAAATCAGCATCATCAGTAAAACCGTACGTTAAAAATGGTCGTGAGACTTCTGATAAAGTTCCTTTGACTATCGGATCGTCAACACATAAAACCGCTAAACCGTAAAAAGGTAAGCGATGTAAAAAATCTAAAAATGCCTGACGCAATTCTGCAAAACTATTATTGTAAGTTGACATGTGATCAGCATCGATATTAGTGATCACTGAAATCATCGGTTGAAGATGTAAAAATGATGCGTCACTTTCATCCGCTTCTGCGACAAGATAGCGCCCTGTTCCTAAACGTGCATTACTGCCTGCACTATTTAATCGACCACCAATCACAAACGTAGGATCAACACCTTCTTCAGCAAGAATACTGGTGACTAAGCTGGTCGTTGTCGTTTTGCCGTGCGTACCCGCAATTGCAATGCCGTAACGAAAACGCATCAGTTCGCCTAGCATTTCAGCGCGCTGAACAATAGGGATATGTGCTTGACGTGCAGCAACAAGCTCAGGATTTTCCATATCAACTGCAGAAGACCGTACCACGACATCCGCATGTTCTACGTTACTATGCTGATGACCTTGATAAATTTCAGCACCGATAGAACGCAAGCGTTTCGTCAAAGCATTGTCTGACAAATCAGAACCCGATACACGATAACCTTGACTCAACAAGACTTCAGCAATTCCTGCCATACCCACACCGCCGACACCGACGAAGTGAATATGTTTAATTCGACCCATTTCAAACGTCCAACTCACACGTATCTCCTCACACGTTATTGACCTTTTTTTCGGTCACGTCACTTTGACAAACCTCTTCGCAAACAGATAATACTTTTTCTGTTGCGTCTATTTTTCGTAATTCATAAGCTGCATTCGCCATGGTTTCAAAACGGGATGGCGACTGAACAAATTCTTGCAGAATATCGGCTAAATTATCTGCGTTTAAAGCATTTTGCTGTATCAATAACGCAGCGTCGTTTTTTGCCATAAAGGTAGCGTTTGCTGTTTGATGATCATCGATCGCATGCGGAAATGGCACCAATATTGCACCCACTCCCGCCGCACATAACTCTGCAACAGTTAACGCACCTGCACGACATAGTACCAGATCCGCCCAGGCATAGGCTTGATCCATTGTTTTTATAAATGGCACGACGTTGGCTTTAACACCTGCGTGTTGATAAGCCGCCACCGTATCTGCATGATGTTTCTCGCCTGCTTGATGATACACGTTAGGCCGTAGATTTTCAGGCAATTTCGCTAAGGCTTGCGGTAATAATTGATTAATCGCCGTTGCGCCTAGGCTGCCTCCAAGAACCAACAAATGCAATGATTCTGGGTTAATTTTGCGATTTTTCAGTTTAGGTCCGAGTAATTCAATTATTTCTTTTCGAACCGGATTGCCAACTGTGAGCGTATTGTGTCGATTTAGAAAAGTATTAGGAAAGCCCTCTAATACTTTACTCGCCACGCGCGCTAATGCTTTATTTGTCGTCCCCGGCTTAGCATTTTGTTCATGAACCACCAAAGGACAGCGTAACAACCAACTCGCAATGCCTCCTGGCCCACTGGCAAAACCGCCCATGCCTAACACTACATCTGGCTGTAATTGGCGAATAATCCGTATTGCTTGCCAAACTGCAAGGGTTAAACGAAACGGTGCTAATAATAAATCTTTTATACCTTTGCCGCGCACACCACTGATTGAAATAAAATGAATAGGAATACCCGCATCCGGCACGAGTGTTGCTTCGAGTCCTTTGCGCGTGCCAAGCCAATTGACCTCAACCCCTTGTGCCTGCATACATTTGGCAACAGCAAGCCCTGGAAAAACATGTCCTCCAGTGCCACCCGCCATAATCAAAACTCGACGCAATTTAAGCATCGCGTAACCCCAATATCATCATGCGATTTTCATAATCAATTCGCAGCAGTACTGCGATCACTAAGCAATTGACCAACATACTGCTGCCACCATAACTCACCAACGGCAATGTTAATCCTTTGGTAGGTAAAATCCCGCAGTTTACACCAATACTCACGGTAAACTGAAATGCAATCCATAGACCAAATCCATAGGCTGCAAAACCTGCAAAATGATGTCCTAAACGCTGTGCCTGTTTACCAATAAAAAAGATACGCAACACAAGCAACGTAAATAAACTAATCATGACTAACATGCCAATTAAACCGAGCTCTTCTGCAATAACTGCAAATAAGAAATCGGTGTGTGCCTCAGGCAAGTAAAAAAGTTTTTGAATACTATTCCCTAATCCCACGCCATACCAACCACCGCGTCCGAACGCAATTAAGGATTGGGTTAGTTGATATCCGCTATTGAATGCATTGGCCCAAGGGTTCATGAAAGTCGTTAAGCGTGCTAATCGATATGGCTCTGAAACGGCTAGAATGGAAAGCGCGATTAAAACGCCACCCAGTAAAAGCAAGAAGTGCCTAAGCTGCATACCGGCCAAAAACATCATGCCTAATGCCGTTGCCATGATAACAACGGTTGCGCCAAAATCAGGTTCTTTTAGCAATAAAACGGCAATGATTGCCAGCAAACCAAACGGTTTTAAAAAGCCGCTGAAACTAGTTTTGATCTCATGGTTTCGACGAACAAGATAACCTGCCATGTAGACGACAACTGCAAACTTTGCTAACTCTGAAACCTGGATACCGATCGGGCCTAAGCCTATCCAACGCGAGCTACCATTTACTGCATGTCCTATGCCTGGAAGTAAAACCAATGCGAGTAATAGCATTGCCGCGCCTAATAGTGCGCCGCTGATTTTTTCCCAAAATTCCATATCAAGCTGCACAATAAGACTGCCAATTAGCGTGCCGATAATGAGATAGGTTAACTGTCGATAAAAATAATAAAATGGCTGATGCAATTGTTGATCTGATACGACGATTGAAGCTGAGGCCACCATTAGCAAGCCAAATGCGGCTAAACATAAAACAACGTAAATTAGCCAGCGATCATACGGTGCTGGCGGTGTCATTGTGCGGCGGGATCCTGAATTTTGCATATCTAACCTATTCAATAAGTTGGGTTATGATACTGCATTTTTTGATGGGAGACATTATTTGTAGGGGCGAACCTATGTGTTCGCCCCTACAAAAGCTAAGAAGCCTATTTTGAATCGCGGGACACGACGACACCTATGTAAGCGCTAATTAAACCACCCTCTACCCACCTAAATTATTTTAATTCACACTAGGCGCCAATAACGATCTATCAATTTTATAAGGGAGTAATTTTTCATAGTCGTCGATAGTTTGACATTGCGGC
>JBDTIZ010000235.1:0-2905 GCA_039936115.1 Gammaproteobacteria bacterium | reverse complement strand
TATAACTTTGGTATTAACTGGGATGTTGTGCAACGAGCGTTTGGCAATGGTACTTACCAGTTATTCTCCTCGAATGGAGCACCTATCTCACTGTCGACAGTGACAGGATTATCAACGAATCTAACTCAAGTCGGTATTAATAATTCCTTTTCCCACAATGGCGGTGCTGCTAGTACTCTCACGCCGGCTACGGGTGTTTTAGCCTTGATCAATGCGCTGCAACAACAGGGTAAGGTGTCTGTTGTGACACAACCTCAAGTTCTTTGCCAAAATAATCAAGTATCACAAATTCGTCTTATTGACCAATTAGGCTATCTTGCAAGTGTACAAACAACCAGTCTTGCTGGCGGCTCAGGTGTTGCAAACGGTTCGTCGATAACCTCACAAATCACACCAGGCGCTGTCGTCACAGGTCTTACGCTTTACGTCTTGCCTAAAATTTTGGGTAATAAAGTGTATTTGCAGATAAATGCAGACTTATCAAATAATCTTGGTTTAACGACAATTTCGTCTAACGGACAAACAGTAACGTCTACTACGCCAGCACCAGCTAATACTTCTGCAATCCAGACGCCACATGTTCAGCAAAAACAATTTAATCAACGAAGTGTAGTAACTTCGGGCGATACCTTGATTTTGGCCGGATTTAGACAAGTTGTAAATACAGTAGGTGCTCAACAATTGATGGATTCACAAGCACTAGGTGGCAGAACTGCGCAGCAGGTTAATACTGAAACCGTAGTGTTAATTACCCCGATAATATTGCATGGATTAGCCTAATGCCTTATGTCACTCGAGAAGATGGTGAACGATTCATTATTCCCTCTTATCGCGACGTTTTAAGCGCTAAGAAACCGGCACTTCTTAAAAAAGAAGTGTTGTTACTTAGCACTAATTACGGTGAATATATTGCCTTGCAACGAAAAAATATCGATCAATACGAAGCCGCTTTTTCGCCCGATTCTGGTTATTTGTTAGGGGAATCTGTCTGGCATAATTTCAAACGTCCCAGAGATTTAATTTATTGCGAAGCTATACCTAATACAACGGAAGCAATTCTCGTCATTGTTAAATCAGGAAGCGTTTATTTAGATGGCAGTTTTTCAGTGGATAGTATTCCTGATGAACTTGTTGTTTTTAGAACACAGCAAAATAATTTTGAAATTTATATTCACGGTGATGTACCCATCAGTCAAACACCGGAAGAAGGAAAGTTTTCGCTAGAGGCGGGTTCTGTAAAATCATTTACTGTATTGCCCGAACCGGTTTTTCCGACGTTACCTACCGTCAAAGCATTTCAGTTACGATTAGTTGACGCTGTATTAAAATCGCAAGGCATTGGCGTCGTTCCTCTCAAAAAAATTATTGCTGTATTGGTTATCATGGGATTGATTTGGGCATTATTTACCTATGTTACTACCCATAAAAAGCAATTACCTAAAGCCTTTGCGGGTGTCATAAATCCTTATCAATTATATGTTAATACTCTTATGTCACCGTCTCCCACTGAAGAAGTTGAAGCAATGGTTGCGAAAATGGCAGAGCTTTATTCTGTACCCGGATGGACTCCTGTTATGGTCCAATATAGCGGCGGATCTTTAGTTGCAAATATGCAATCATCAGGTATTCGTACTAACGTTTTATTCGCATGGGCCAACACGCATCAAGCTAAATTACAAATTACATCCGATGGTGTTTATGTCAATATTCCCGTCATGACAAATGTCCGTGATGAACCAACGACAATAAGTCCATTGCAGCAAGTGATTGCTGAAGTGATTGATCGCATGTCGTATGTGATTCCAGGTAATAGCATTACGCTTAGCCCTTCGCAGGATCGAGGAAGATTTTCTGACGCACAGTTAAACATTACTTTTTCTAGAATTACTCTATCAACATTAAATCTGATTGCAGAACAATTGAAAGGTTTACCGCTAGTCTTGACTAAAGTGGCAATCACTGTAGACAAGGGAAATTTATCTGGCGCCATTACTCTTAAAGCATTAGGGAACTAAGTATGACTAATGAAAATCAATCGGTAAAAAATATGATTTCAGGGAGTTCGACTAAACAAAAAGTTGTAACGATTGCTACCATAATTGTATTTATAGTGATTATTTGGCAAGTCATGGGTCTCTTTGGCAACAAAGTACCTACCACACCTGTTGCAACCAAGCCAGTGATAACAACAAAACAAATGTCATCAACAGGACCAGGCGCACAGATGAATCCATCTGCCGTCGGAGCGAGTGCCCCGACTCAAATGCCGACAGTACCTATCATTACAACAACGAAAGAGACATCTTCTCTCTTGAAAGATCAGGAATCGGAACAGAAAAATTATCTTGATTCCATTAATCAATTACAAATGCTAAAAGTTAAGCGAGAAATTGCTGAAACAAACCAAGCTATTTCATCAGCGAGACTCGCAACAGCAACAGCTGACAAAAGCATGAGCGATCTGTTGACGGCACCCGCTGTACCCGCAATTGAAACGCCAGGTTTTACGACTAGAATAGATAGTACACAAGCAACAGGCTCGCCCCCACCGCCCTTTGAAGCACCAGTAAAATCTGCTCCGGTGGTTATTGAGGCAGCTTATTCAGTTATTTCTGTCTCCATGCAATTCCAGCGTTGGACAGCAGTATTAGGGTTGGATGGTAAATTATATAGCGTAGGTATTGGCGATACATTAGTGGATGGATCATCTGTTGTGTCTATCAGTCGAACCGGAGTCGTGCTAGAAAAAGCTAATAAAAGAAGAAAAATCAGCATTGTTAGTTCAATTTAAAAAATGTAACTGTATTTTGATTTTTTCAAATTGACTGGATCCCGCGGTCAAGCCGGCGTTGTTGCAGATTTCCCAATCTGCTCTTTTAAAAGTTGGATTTATAAAAAAAATATA
>JBDTIZ010000234.1:0-3054 GCA_039936115.1 Gammaproteobacteria bacterium | reverse complement strand
ACATTTGCTAGGGCCTGCTGCCCGGTCAATGTGGGTCGGAACGTTTCATGGTTTGGCCCATCGATTGTTACGTACGCATTGGCAAGATGCCAATTTACCCGAAGGCTTTCAAATTTTAGATTCAGACGATCAGGCGCGAATGGTGCGACGGGCGATCCAAGCGTTGAGTTTAGATGAAGATCGATGGCCGGCAAAACAAGCGCAATGGTTTATCAATGGTAAAAAAGACGAAGGTTTGGAGCCGCATCATTTACCCGATTATGGTGATGCAACGACGCGTACACTGATAAAAATTTATCGTGCGTATGAAGAAGCGTGTTTGCGTTCAGGATTGATTGATTTCGCCGATTTATTATTAAAAGTTCACAAGCTCTGGCTAAATCGTCCCGATATTTTAGCGCATTATCAACAACGGTTTCGTTATATTCTGGTGGATGAATTTCAAGATACTAATGCGATTCAATATGCATGGGTTAGATTATTGGCTGGAAAAGAAAATCACGTAATGATTGTCGGTGACGATGACCAGTCTATTTATGGTTGGCGCGGCGCCAAAGTCGAAAATATTTTTCGCTTTAGTAAAGATTATCCCTCAGCTATTACTACACGCTTGGAACAAAATTATCGTTCAAGCGGCACGATATTAAATGCGGCTAATGCGCTCATTGCAAATAACTCAGGTCGTATGGGGAAAAATTTGTGGACGGCGAGTGGTGATGGAAAACCGATTATTGTGTATGCGGGATTTAATGATTTAGATGAAGCCCGTTTTTTGGTGAATCAAATTCGTGACTGGTCGCGAGAAGGAAATCCTTTGCGTGATGTGGGCATTTTGTATCGTTCAAATGCGCAATCGCGGGTGATTGAAGAAGCGTTAATGCAATTTAATATTCCGTACCGCGTTTATGGTGGTTTACGTTATTTTGAACGCGCAGAAATTAAAGATGCGCTTGGTTATTTGCGTTTAGTGAATAACCGCGACGATGATGCAGCGTTTGAACGTGTTGTTAATACACCGACTCGGGGCATTGGCGATCGTACAGTGATTACGTTGCGTGAAACGGCGATTGAAAAAAATATTTCATTGTGGGCAGCTGCACTGCAATTACTCGAACAAAATTTCTTTACTGCACGGGCGTCAAATGCATTGCAACATTTTATCCAATTGATTGATACGCTGACGACAGACACACGAGATTTGGCATTGCATGAGCAAGTCGAGCATGTGGTTCAAAACAGCGGTTTGATCGAACATTTCCGCAAAGAAAAAGGCGAGAAAGGTTTGGCGCGAATTGAAAACTTAGAAGAGTTAGTCAGTGCTGCGCGTCAATTTGATGTAGGTGAAAGCCAGCTTGAGTTGCCACCACTTGCCGCATTTTTAGCGAATTCAGCGCTTGAGTCGGGTGAAGGACAAGCTGAAAAATTTGAAGACTGTGTGCAGTTGATGACTTTACATTCGGCGAAAGGATTAGAATTCCCGGTGGTATTTTTGTGTGGATGTGAAGAAGGATTGTTTCCACATTACATGACGATGGAAGATCCTAAGGGTTTGGAAGAAGAGCGTCGATTATGTTATGTCGGCATGACGCGCGCAATGCAGCAACTTTTTATGACTTACGCAGAATCTCGCCGATTGCATGGCAAAGAAGTTTATCATCGACCTTCACGGTTTTTAAAAGAAATCCCGACTGAATTTTTAGAAGAAATCCGCTTAAGAGCAAAGGTCTCGCAACCAGTGAGTCATCATGCGGCATATCGCTCACCTAGTGTGAAAGAAGAGGGTTATTTGCGGATAGGCCAGCAAGTGACGCACAAACAATTTGGCACCGGTGTCGTGTTGCAATGTGAAGGGCGCGGTGAACATGCGCGCGTGCAAATACGTTTTGAAACAATGGGCACGAAGTGGTTGATTGCTAGTTTTGTGACGGTATAAATTCTATGTATTCACTCATCCGAAAATTACTTTTTCGTTTAGAGCCTGAAAAAGCGCATTCATTGACGTTAAAATTATTACGTCTCGCCTATAAACTCAATTTGTTAAAACACACTACTAAACAATACTCGCCACGCGAAGTGATGGGTTTGTTATTTGAAAATCCGGTGGGTTTGGCGGCAGGTCTGGATAAAAACGGCGATTATATTGAAGCCTTAGGCGCATTAGGATTTGGTTTTATTGAAATTGGTACGGTGACGCCAAAGCCGCAAGAAGGAAATTTATTGCCGCGTTTATTTCGATTGCCGGAACAGCAAGCCATTATTAATCGCATGGGTTTTAATAATAAAGGTTTGGATTATGTTGCAACACGACTAAGAGAGTCGCGTTATTCGGGGGTGTTGGGCGTTAACATCGGCAAAAATCGGGATACGCCTTTAGAAAATGCGCATGAAGATTATTTGTTGGGCTTTCGTCGCGTCGCGCATTTTGCAAGTTATGTAACGATAAATATTTCTTCGCCAAATACCAGTGGCTTGCGAGATTTGCAGCAAGCGGATTTGTTGAAAGTTTTATTGCAAACATTGAAGCAAGAGCAGGCGCTCTTTGCTGAGTTAAGTAAAAAATATGTCCCCTTAGTGGTGAAGATTGCACCTGATTTAGCTTCTGATGACATAAATCTCATAGCAGATGTTTTTCTAGAACAAAAAATTGATGGTGTGATAGCGACGAATACGACAATTAGTCGCGAAGGTGTTGAGAGCTCAGCATTTGCGAGCGAGGCAGGTGGATTAAGTGGTAAGCCGTTAGCCCAATTAGCGACGAATACGATCGCGCAATTAAATGCGGTGTTAAAAAACCAAATTCCAATTATCGGCTGCGGTGGGATTTTTTCTGAAAAAGATGCGCGGGATAAATTGGCTGCTGGTGCGAGTTTAATTCAAATTTATACGAGTTTGATTTATGAAGGGCCTGGCTTAATTGGTAAGTTGGTTGAGGCATGTAGGGACTAAATCTGTTATTCCAGAAATTATTCAGTCAGCGGTGGCACTTTAAACCACACTGTCACCCCGCACTTTAAACCACATTGTCACCCCGCACTTGTTGCGGGGTCCGGGCTT
>JBDTIZ010000233.1:0-31289 GCA_039936115.1 Gammaproteobacteria bacterium | reverse complement strand
ATAATGCAATTTCAAATTTAAGTGAGGGTAACCACTTTCTGTGTCGAGCCATTTTATCCTCCACGGGAGGGCTATTATGGCCTAAATTTTTCAGCTTGTGTGGTCTAAATTGCGGGGGTCATTATATCTTTGGTGGAGTAGGAGATAACTGAGGATAGATTTTCTTCTTTTTCATCACTAGTAGGGTCTAATAGTGGCGTTGTTAGTGCACTTTTCTCAAATAAATGTTGTGACTGTGCCATCTTCATTTCTCCATCGTTTTGTGGTGTAGTTTTATTTATAATGATGGAAAATTATACACAAATGGCTGTGATGTGTCCATTTTTTGATTTGGACATAGCGAGCTATGTAGGGGCGAACTTATGTGTTCGCCCTCTGTATCAAAGAGATGACATGTGCATATTTAGGTCGCAGGGCGAACACATAGGTTCGCCTCTACATTTTTAGCGATTTTAGTTCTATTCCATTTGGAAGGCTGGGTTCGGTGACGGGTTGCATTGGCGGTTTTAATAACCGCGCTTGTTCACACACGGATGCAATACTTATTTCGCGGTTGCCCCAGTAATTACTCAAAGTTCCTTTATAGACCGCTTTTCCTGTTTTGTACGAAGTTATGATACCTACTAACCCAACGCCCACAGCGAGCCAGTTACGCGTTCTGTGTTCCATTGTGTGACTAGGTGCAAAAGCGATCAGATATGTGATGCCAGTCATTGCTGCAGCGGTGCAAGAAGCGCTAATGACCCCTGCACAAATTGCTTTGCATTTTGCTTTGAAGTAAGACACTTCTTTTTCTAAGGCTGCAATAGAGTCAGACAAATGAGAAAAATTATCAAGAGTTTGATTTTTTTCGTAGACTAAACAAGCGCTAACAACAGCTTCGGCTTTTTGAGCTAGCCTCGTACATTCCACCGGTTGGGAAGCTTCGTGGGCTGAAAGATAGTTATATAGATTTATGCTGGTATCTTTAAGATCAACTGATAATTCTTTTGCTTCTAATGCGGCTGCAAATCCAGAAAGCAGATAACTTTTGCGAACATCCATCACTACGCTAGACACGGGTTTTTGAGTTTCTTGATTGCTTTTATCTTCTGTGAGTAATGGTGTGCGCGTCTCTTTCATATGGTTTTTTCCTATTTATCTTTATGGCGCAGATGTTTTTGCATTTTTTTTAATAATAGACCGCGTTTGAGTGGAGATAAATAATCGATATACAATTTTCCATCCAAATGATCGATTTCATGTTGCAAACAATGTCCTAATAAACCTTCGCCTTCTATTTCAAAAAATTTGCCGGTTTCATCTTGAGCACGCACTTTAACGCGCGTTGCACGGGGCACTTTGTCATAAGTGCTGGGAACTGAAAGACAACCTGCTTCCATTAATTCTTCGCCGGTTTTTTCAATGATTTCTGGATTGATAATACAAAAAGGTTGATTGCGCTCATCTGACACATCAATTACTGCTAATCGTTTTGTAATAGCGATTTGCGGTGCAGCAAGTCCCACACCATTCGCTGCGTACATCGTCTCATACATATCATGTATGAGCTTTTTGAGCGCCTCATCAAAGACTGTGACAGCGCTCGCCATCTTATGCAAAGCTGGATGTGGATGGTAAACAATAGGAATAAGTGCCATGGTTTTTTGAGTTCCTAGATTTTTTTAATGGTCGTATTTTATAGTGACTATGGACTGTTGACAATGCTTGCTGCTTGCTCGCCGTCGTACCGCGGCTTGTCGGCGGTATCCAGTCAAATTGGCGTCTGTTTTGATAGGTAGAAAAAGACTCAATAAATCACTTCCGCTTGCTCAGCAAAGATTTCTTCTAATAATTGCAATAACTTATCACTAGGATTCACACGCCACGTTTCGCCTAAATGCAAATTGGCTTTCGCATTATCACAAATATAATTAATCATGACGCGACAATTCCCCCCGCGATATTTCTCCAGTAGTTCCTGAAGCTTAGGTAAGGATTCGGATTTTGCAGCAGATAAATTTATCTTTAAAAATCGGGCATAACGTTCACGTGCTTGATCAATTGAAAAAATATCACGGCATAACACGCGGTTACCACCACTGAATTCATCAAAGCTTATTTCACCTTCGACGATGATTAATTTATCTTTAACCAGAAAATCACGGTATTTTTGATAATTTTCAGAGAAACACAGTACATCAATTTGCGCTGTCGCATCATCCAGGGCTACGACCGCCATGCGATCACCGCGTTTGGTTTGAATGCTGCGTACATTGGTAACGATACCAGCAACAACTGACGTTTGATTTGCGGCGGGACGTAATTCTGCAATTCGGTCTGTCGTAAAATGTTTTAATTCATTGAGATAGCGATGAATAGGATGCCCTGTTAAATATAAACCTAGCGTTTCTTTTTCGCCAAATAAACGATCTTGTTCACTCCACTCAGGTAAATTTGCATACTTGATGGGATGTGATTTTGATACAGCGGCACCGCCAAATAAATCATGTTGGCCAAGCGCTCGATCGCGCGACGCTTGTTCTGCTTGATGGAGTGCATGTTCTAAACTTGCCATGATACTTGCGCGATGCGGACCAATTTTGTCAAAAGCACCGGCTTTGATTAATGCATCTAACACGCGGCGATTCATTTTACGTGGATCAACGCGATGACAAAAATCAAATAAATCTGTGAACGGGCCACTTTGTTTGCGTGTTTCAACGATAGCCTCGATTGCTGCTTGACCGGCTCCTTTGATAGCGCCAAGGCCATAGGCAATACTTTTATCGTCTATCACTTTAAAAGCATACTCACTTTGATTGATGTCAGGCGCGAGGATTTGTAATTTTAGTGCGTAACAATCATCAACAAATAAAACGACTTTATCGGTATTGTCCATATCAGATGAGAGTACAGCAGCCATGTAAGCAGCGGGATAATGTGCTTTAAGCCAGGCGGTCTGATACGCAATTAATGCGTAGGATGCTGAGTGAGATTTATTAAAACCATAACCAGCAAATTTTTCCATTAAATCGAAAATATGATTCGCAGTATCACTACTCACGCCTCTTTCAACTGCACCTTTACAGAAAATTTCACGTTGAACGGCCATTTCTTCTGGTTTTTTCTTTCCCATCGCGCGACGTAAAATATCAGCAGAACCTAACGAATAACCAGCAAGTACTTGCGCGATTTGCATCACCTGTTCTTGATAAACAATAACGCCATACGTTGGACGTAAAATCGGTTCTAATTTTGGATGCGGATAACTGACTTTCGCGCGGCCATGTTTACGATTGATAAAATCATCGACCATCCCAGATTGCAGCGGGCCGGGTCGAAACAGTGCGACCAGTGCAACAATATCTTCAAAACAATCAGGTTGCAGACGTTTGATCAAATCTTTCATGCCGCGTGATTCTAGCTGGAAAACAGCAGTGGTTCGGCAGGATTTTAAAAGTGTGAACGTTGCTTCATCGTGTGTTGGAATGAGATGAATATCAATATTGAGTGAAGTGTTTGTACGTGACGCTACTTCAAAAATATTTTTGACAGCCCAATCGATAATTGTCAGTGTGCGCAAACCTAAAAAGTCAAACTTCACCAAACCAACCGCTTCAACATCATCTTTATCAAATTGCGTTACTAAATGTTGTGCTTCATTAGGTTCACAATAAAGCGGTGTAAATTCCGTTAATTTAGCGGGTGCAATTACAACACCACCCGCATGTTTACCTACATTACGTGTGGTGCCTTCTAATTTAAGTGCGAGATCAATCAGCGTGCGTACATCGTCTTCTTGTTGATAACGCGTACGTAAAATTTCTTCTTGCGCAAGCGCTTTATCTAACGTCATCCCAATTTCAAACGGGATTAATTTTGCTAATTTGTCGATGTGACCATAACCCATTCCTAACACGCGTCCCACATCACGCAATACTGCGCGTGCCGCCATCGTACCGTAAGTAATAATTTGTGCGACACTTTCGCGGCCGTGAGTTTGCATGACATAATCAATGACGCGATCGCGTCCTTCCATGCAGAAATCGATATCAAAATCGGGCATGGAAACGCGTTCTGGATTTAAAAAACGTTCGAACAATAATTCATGCGCGAGTGGATCAAGATCCGTGATTTTCAATGCATAAGCAACCAGTGAACCTGGGCCTGAACCACGACCAGGTCCCACGGGAACGCCATTATCGCGAGCCCAGCGCGTGAAATCTGCCACGATTAAAAAGTAACCGGCAAAACCCATGTTGTTGATGACATCCAGTTCGGTTTGTAAACGTTCATCATATGCTTTGCGCTCTTCTGAAAAAGTTTCGGCAGATACATCAAATGAAATTGCTAAGCGCTCATCTAATCCTTGTTTGGAAACGGCGACCAAATAAGTTTCAGTTGTGAAATTTTCAGGCACGGGAAAACGCGGCAAATAATTTTTTCCAAGAATCAGTGTGACATTGCAGCGTTTTGCAATTTCAACTGTGTTTTGTAATGCTTCGGGGATGTCAGAAAATAATTCTGCCATTTCAGATTGCGAACGAAAATATTGTTGCTCCGAATAAATTTTCGGGCGGCGTGGATCAGCGAGTATATGGCCTTCGTGAATGCAAACGCGCGCCTCGTGTGCTTCAAAATCATCTCGTTCTAAAAATCGCACATCATTTGTAGCAACCACAGGAATGCCGTGTTGTTCGGCCAATTGGACCGCGGCATGGATATATTGTTCTTCAGTTGCGCGTCCGGTACGACGCAATTCTAGATAATAGCGATTTGGAAAACAGTCTTTCCAAAATGCAATTAACTGGGCTGCGTGTTTTGCATCATCTGCTAATAGAGCTTGTCCAACATCACCGTCTTCAGCGCCAGATAAAGCGATCAAACCATCGGCATATTCTTTTAACCATTCTCGTTTAATAATCGCCTTGTCTTGGGTTTGTCCTTGCAAAAAACTTTTTGAAATCAGTTCAAGTAAATGTTTATAGCCGTGATCATTTTGACAGAATAAAGTTAAGCGAAAGGGTTTAGCCGGTTGTTTATCATTTTCAAGCCACACATCCACAGCAATTAGCGGTTTGACACCCGCATTGACAGCTTCTTTATAAAATTTGACGACAGCAAACAAATTGCTTTGGTCGGAGATTGCAACAGCAGGCATTTGATCTTTAACTGTTTTCTCGATCAGTGGGCTGATTTGCACCAAACCATCGCTTAGCGAATATTCCGTATGTATCCGTAAATGGATGAATGTTAAATTCATTGTCTGCCTTGTTAAATAAACGTGTGTTTTTTCAGTTAGTTGGGTAAACGATGGCTGCTGTGTAACGTTTGTATACTTTACTGAGTATGGGGAGATTTTGAAAGGAATTTATAGCCATTGTTGTAGGGGCGAACCGATGTGTTCGCCCTCTTGATCGAAGAGATGTTATTTGCGGTTTGAGACAGCAGGGCGGACATATAGGTCCGCCCCTAGATAGCGAGTAAATGGCGGCACCCTTTCAAAACTTTTAGGCATCCCACCCCAAATCGGCTATCATATTGTGCCTTGATTTATGAAGTCTATAGCGGGAAATAATATGAACTTAAACTTTCTTGATTTTGAACAACCGATTGCTGAACTTGAGGCAAAAATTCAAGAATTACGCATGGTGGGTAAAGACAGCGATATTAATATCACTGATGAAATTGCTCGCCTTGAAACTAAAAGCAAACAGTTGACTAAAGACGTCTTTTCACGACTGTCACCGTGGCAAATTACGCAGTTAGCGAGGCATTCTCTTCGCCCTCATACGTTTGATTATATTGAACGGTTATTTACCGAATTCGATGAGTTATGCGGCGATCGAGCATTGTCTAAAGGTACGGCCATCGTATCAGGTATCGCGCGTTTTGAAGGTCAACCTGTCATGGTGATTGGCCATGAAAAAGGTCGAAAGACCCAGGAAAAAGTCGAACGCAATTTCGGCATGCCAAATCCAGAAGATTATCGCAAAGCTTTGCGTATGATGCAGATGGCAGAGAAGTTTAAATTACCGATTATGACGTTTATCGATACTCCAGGCGCCTATCCTGGCATTGGTGCAGAAGAACGTAATCAGAGTGAAGCAATTGCGCGTAATTTATTTGTTTTATCACGCTTAAAAACTCCCATCATTTGTACTGTCATTGGTGAGGGTGGTTCAGGTGGCGCATTAGCGATTGGCGTGGGTGATCGTGTATTGATGTTGCAATATTCTATTTATTCTGTTATTTCACCGGAAGGTTGCGCATCGATTTTATGGAAAAGTGCGGAGAAAGCGCCTCAAGCGGCTGAAGCGATGGGTGTTTCGGCGGAGCAGAATTTACGTCTCAAATTAATTGATCAAATTATTCCAGAACCTTTAGGCGGCGCACACCGTGATTATGATGCGATGGCATCGGCATTAAAACACACTTTGTCAGTACAATTAAAAGAGTTGCAACGTTACTCACTTCCTCAGTTGCTTGAAATGCGTTACCAACGGTTAATGGCGTATGGACTCGCTATTTAACGCAGTCAAACAATTTGCGCTGACACAGGGATTTGATCACACCTATTGGATTGCTTATAGCGGCGGTATGGATTCACATGTTTTACTGCATTTATTCGCTAAACTGCGCGCGATGTATCCGATAAAATTGCGCGCAGTTTATATCAATCATGGTGTGAGCCTGCAAGCCGAAAAATGGGCTGAACATTGTGCGGGTGTGTCGGCTGAGTTGGGTGTTGATTTTATCCAGCAAAAAATTTCTACTGAAAAACCTGTTCTTTCCAGTCCCGAAGATAGCTTACGTCAATCGCGATATCATATTTTTTCTGAATTAATTCAGCCTAACGATTTTTTGCTAACAGCGCATCATCAAGATGATCAAGCAGAAACAGTCTTGTTGCAATTATTTCGTGGCGCAGGCCCCAAAGGGTTAGCTGCTATGCCGCGTGTGAAATCATTTGCGCGTGGATTTCATGCGAGACCTTTGCTTGCGTTGACTCGTCTGGATTTAAAAAAATATGCAGAAGAAAACCAATTGTGCTGGGTCGAGGATGAATCTAATACAGATGTCAATTTGACGCGAAATTTTTTGCGACATGAAGTCCTGCCCATTTTAGCTAAGCGTTGGCCGACGGTCGGTAAAACATTAGCAAGAGTGGCGGATCATTGTGCTGAGGTTCAGCAATTTATCGAGTTAGATATTCAACCGGATTTGGTGGATGTTCAAGGTCAGAGAGAAAATACGTTATCCGTCAAAAAATTATTAGTATTGGATCAAAACAAACAACGTCAACTCGTGCGTGCCTGGATTTCTGCTTTAGACTTTCCGCTTCCCTCTGCTGCAAAAATGCAGCAACTTATTCTAACGATTTTGCCGGCTCGCGAAGATAAAATGCCATATATGAGTTGGCGTGGCGTTGAGATTAGGCGTTTTCGTGATGATTTATTTTGTTTACCTAAATTAGTTCAACACAATCCAGCGCAAATTATTTCCTGGAAATTACACGAGCCCATGATGTTGGCAAATAAGAATTGTCTCAATGCAATTCCAGTGAAGGGACAGGGCTTGCGCGCTGAGATTAAGCAGGTCAGCGTGCGATTTCGTCAAGGCGGAGAAGTGATACGCTTACCAGGTCGTAAACATCATCATGATTTAAAAAAACTGTTCCAACAGTGGAACGTTTTACCGTGGCTGCGAGATCGGATCCCTCTTATCTATGTAGATGATTGTTTGGCGGCGGTGGTTGGTTTTTGTGTGAGTGAAGAATTTGTTGTGCAGGATCAACAAGAGGGATGGTTGTTGTGTTGTGAATAAGTGTCCGTCATTGCGAGCGCGAGCGAAGCAATCTAAGCTTTATTTCCGTAGTAAATAAATCTCGAATAATTATCTTTATTCGACATTCATAATGTGTGATTACTGCGATTAGGTGGCAATAAAACCTGGGTTGCTTCGCTCGCGCTCGCAATGACGGCGTTTCGAGATTTATAATCTAAATAGGCAGCGGCAAATATTTCAACAGGTCACGCCAGCGAAGGCTGGCATGACATGGCTAATTATTCTTTGTTGCAACAGCTGCCACATGAGCAGGTGCATAAATATTTAACTAATGCGCCAAAAGCTAGAATCGGTAAAGATACATCGAAGAAATCGCGGAATACAATCAGATGAACCACTTGTTCACGCCAAGCCACTGTCATCAAGCCGACAATGATTGCGACTAAAATCAGAAGTCCTATAAAAATTTTCATCACCATTTTCTTAATCTCCTATTTTGTGATATCCGTAGCACTGTTATGAGAAAAACACTGTCAATCAATGACCTATAAGAACGTAACAGGGTAATGGGAGATGGTTTGGGAGTCAACGGGCTATTTTTCTGATTACACCCAGCAACAACACTGCGCTTTTGTAGGGACGAACCTGTGTGTTCGCCGTGAGGCCTAGATATGCAAATGTTATCTCTTCGATGAAGAGGGCGAACACATAGGTTCGCCCCTACAAAAGCTGAGGAGAAGAGAAGAAACCCAAATCCTAATTGCAGCATCCAGTCGATTTTGCTACAGTCCCACATTAAATTTTAAGACCACAGAGAAGAGCTCATGACACGATATATTTTTATAACAGGTGGTGTCGTTTCCTCATTAGGGAAGGGGATTGCTTCCGCTTCTCTCGGCACAATCCTTGAAGCACGCGGGCTCAACGTCACTCTGTTAAAGCTCGATCCTTATATCAACGTTGATCCCGGTACGATGAATCCTTCCCAACACGGCGAAGTTTTTGTGACTGAAGATGGCGGTGAGACCGATTTGGATCTAGGGCATTATGAGCGTTTTGTCCGAATTAAAACCACCAAAGCAAATAATTTTACCAGCGGGCGTGTTTACGCTAATGTATTGCAAAAAGAACGCCGTGGCGATTATTTGGGCGGTACAGTACAAGTCATTCCGCATATCACAGATGAAATCAAACGCTGTATCAAAAAAGCAGCTGAAGGCGTAGATGTTGCTTTGGTTGAAATCGGCGGAACAGTCGGTGACATCGAATCATTGCCATTTCTTGAAGCGATTCGTCAGATGCGAGTTGAAGTTGGTAGACAAAATACGCTCTATATTCATTTAACTTTAGTGCCTTACATCAAAACCGCAGGCGAAATCAAAACCAAACCAACACAGCACTCAGTCAAAGAATTACGTTCCATCGGTATTCAACCTGATATTTTATTATGCCGTTGTGATAGACCTTTATCAGATAGCGCACGTTCAAAAATTGCGTTGTTCACTAACGTCGAACAACGTGCTGTTATTCCTTTGTTGGATGTTGATTTTGTGTATCAAATCCCGGTCGAATTGCACAAACAAGGGTTGGATGAAATTGTAGTGGAACTGTTAGGGATTAAAGCGAAACCCGCCAATTTAACAGAATGGGAACATGTCGTTGAAGCCTATCGGAATCCAACGGGTGAAGTGACCATTGGTATGGTTGGCAAATACATGGATCTCACGGAATCTTACAAGTCATTAATTGAAGCGCTATTACATGCAGGCATTCAAACACGCACGCGCGTTAACATTAATTATATTCATGCAGAAGATATCGAAAAACAAGGCATCGAAATTCTGAAAGGCATGGATGGTATTATTGTCCCAGGCGGATTTGGTCTACGGGGAATTGAAGGCAAGGTTGCCGCAGTACGTTTTGCGCGAGAAAATAAATTACCTTACTTAGGTATTTGCTTAGGCATGCAAATCGCAATGATTGAATTTGCACGTAACAAAGCGAATATGAAAAATGCGAATAGCACCGAATTTGATCCAGAAACACCTTATCCTGTTGTCGCATTAGTGACGGAATGGATTGATCAGTCTGGTAACGTTGAAATACGTTCCGAAGCATCAGATAAAGGCGGCACAATGCGTTTAGGTGGCCAATCTTGTCAGCTGGCCGAAGACTCTTTGGTTCGAAAAGTGTATGGCAGTCATTCCATTATTGAGCGTCATCGACATCGTTATGAAGTGAATAATAATTTATTGCCTCAAATTGAAGCGGCTGGTTTAAAAGTATCAGGACGCTCGCATCAAGGTGATTTAGTCGAAATGATTGAATTACCAGATCATCCTTGGTTCATCGGTTGTCAATTCCATCCGGAATTTACCTCATCACCCCGCGATGGACATCCATTATTTAGTGGGTTCATTCAAGCAGCAAGAATTTATCAGGAGACGCACAATGCAGGTATGTGGTTTTGAAGTTGGATTAGATCAACCGTTTTTTCTAATTGCAGGCCCTTGTGTGATTGAGAGTGAGCAATTTGCGATGGATACTGCGGGCGAATTGAAAGAATTAACGCAACGTCTCGGTATTCCATTTATTTATAAATCTTCGTTTGATAAAGCAAATCGTTCATCCGCAAAAAGTTATCGCGGTCCGGGTTTGGAAGAAGGCTTGCGCATTTTAAGTGAAGTAAAAAAATCCTTGAAAGTGCCGGTCTTGACCGACGTGCATGAAGACACGCCGATAGAAGAAGTTGCAGATGTGGTTGATGTTTTACAAACGCCAGCATTTCTATGTCGCCAGACAAATTTTATTGAACGTGTTGCGCGGCAGGAATTACCCGTCAATATTAAAAAAGGCCAATTTCTAGCACCCTGGGATATGAAACATGTTGTTGATAAAGCCCATTTAACCGGCAACGATAAAATCATGGTATGTGAACGCGGCGCGTGTTTTGGTTATAACAATCTAGTCTCGGATATGCGTTCTATTGCTGTCATGCGGAGTACGAATTGCCCTGTCGTATTTGATGCAACACATTCCGTTCAACTACCTGGTGGTCATGGTACTCACACCGGTGGTCAGCGAGAATTTGTGCCGGTTCTTGCGCGCGCCGCTATTGCCGCAGGTGTTGCGGGTATTTTTATGGAAACGCATCCAGATCCTGATCACGCACCTTCTGATGGTCCAAATATGTGGCCATTAGGCAAACTAGAAGAACTATTGGTTTGTTTGCAAGAGCTCGATCAAGTGGTTAAGCGTTTTGGATTTATTGAACAAGCAATGATGCAAAAATAATCCCTGATTTGTTCATACGGAAGCAGCGGTATTCGTGAGTGATGGATGAGGGAAATTTTATTTAAATGGATCAATCAAATCAATTTCACAATTTATAAAATCACGAGTATTTCGAGTTGCGAGAGCAAATCTTTGTTCTAAGGCTATGGCAGCAATTTGCCCGTCTAATATATTTAATGGACGGCCTAGTTTTTTTCTACTACTCATCATTTTGCCATATTGATGTGCCGCAGGTTCATCAAAAGAAATAACGCGGTGTTTAAAAGCCTCTTTGATTGTATTGTTAAAAGCATGTTCTAATAGTTGTCGACGGTTACCTTCAGGTAATGCACTTAATCCATAGGATATTTCAGCAATAGTTATTGTCGATACAAATAAGTGAGTGATTTCTTGCTCGTCAATCCATGCAATTACTTTTGAAGAGGGTGTGGTTTTCATCATTTCAGAGATTACATTAGTATCTAACAGTATCATTCATCGAAGTCCATTGGGCGATGGGGTTTATCTGGTGTGCTTAGCTCTAAATCAATGCCATTTTTGTCACCGAAATATTTTTGAAAAACCCGGCTGATTCGTTCGGGGGCAGAGACAGCCAGATAGATAATTTGCCGTGCTTCTTCTTCCATGGATACGCCATGTTTCGCTGCGCGGAGCCGTAATTGCTCATAGGCATTTTTGTCTAATTTTCTGATACTTAGGGCAGCCATGATAGAGACTCCTCTGTTCTTCTTAATACATGATAGCACATGCTAGCAACGCTAGCAAGCGCTGGCACATACGTAAAACAGAGGGCAGTCGCTTTGGTGACAGAAAAAAATGCGACTACAACGCCGCAATTTTCTCCAACTGCTGTTCCAACTTCATCAACGTAGTTTTTAATTCCGCTAATCGAGCACGTTCTTTTTCAACAACATCACCCGGTGCGCGATCTACAAAATTTGGATTATGTAATTTCGCTTCTGCACGTTCTGCTTCTTTTATCAATTTAGCAATTTCTCGCGAGAGGCGTCCGGATTCTTCTGTTTTGTCAATCAATCCTGCCATCGGAATTAAAATTTCTAAATCACCCACTAAAGCCGTTGCGGATTCAGGCGCTTGTTCATTTGCGGAAAGCCAAGTCACATCAGCCAGTTTTGCCAACGTCATAATTAAATGCTGGTTCTGTGCAAAACGTTCTTTATCTGATGACGTGCCTTTTGTCAGTAACACAGAAAGAGGTTTTCCCGGAGCAATATTCATTTCACTGCGAATAGTTCTGATCGCAATAATAATATTTTTCATCCAATCCAATTCTGTTTCAACTACCGTATTTTTTAGTTCTGCATTAAATTGCGGATACGATTGCAGCATAATCGTTTTACCGTGAATGCCCGCCATCGGCGCCACACGTTGCCAAATTTCTTCCGTCAAAAACGGCATGATAGGATGTAGTAAACGTAAAATGGTTTCTAATACATGGATCAAGGTATGTCTCGTTCCGCGTAATTGTGCTTCGCTACTCGCAGCAGATAACAAAATGGGTTTTGATAATTCTAAATACCAATCGCAAAATTCATTCCAAGTGAAGTCATAAATCGCTTGCGAAAATAAATCAAAACGATAGTTGGCTAATGCATCATGCGCTGCTTGAATCGTCGTTTGTAAACGCGACAAAATCCAACGATCAGGCAAAGAAAGTTCACCTGGCGAAATATCTTTGTTTTCCGTATTCATCATGACATAACGTGTAGCATTCCATAATTTATTGCAGAAATTTCGATAACCTTCTAACCGTCCTAAATCGAAACGAATTTCACGCCCATAGGATGCTAATGCGCAAAACGTAAAACGCAGCGCATCGGTTCCATACGCAGAAATGCCATCCGGATATTCAGCACGTGTTGCTTTTTCAATTTTTTGCGTCATCTGAGGTTGCATCAAACCATAGGTGCGTTTGTTGACGAGTTCTTCCAATGAAATGCCATCGATTAAATCCAGTGGATCAAGCACGTTGCCTTTTGATTTAGACATCTTGTGTCCTTCGGCATCGCGGATTAAACCAGTGATAAATATTTCTTTAAATGGAATTTCACCGGTAAACTTCAAGCCCAGCATAATCATGCGCGCGACCCAGAAAAAGATAATATCAAAACCAGTCACTAATACACTGGTTGGATAAAATGTTTTAAGCTCTGGTGTTTGTGTCGGCCAACCTAATGTTGAAAAAGGCCAGAGTGCTGAAGAAAACCAAGTATCTAATACATCTTCTTCTTGATTGAGTGTAATGCTGTCGTCTAAGTGATAACGTTGTCGCACATCTTTTTCATCTTGGCCGACATAAATTTTTCCTTCTAAATCGTACCAAACAGGAATGCGATGTCCCCACCACAGCTGACGACTGATGCACCAGTCTTCAATATTATTCAACCATTGAAAATAGGTTTTAGACCAATTTTCTGGAATAAATTTGATTTTGCCATCTTCCACAGCTTTAATCGCAGGTTCAGCAAGCGGTTGCATTTTCATAAACCATTGCTGTGTGAGATAAGGCTCAATGACGACATCGGATTTTTCACCGCGCGGAATTTTGGAAATGTGTTTATCTATTTTTTCAACTAAACCTAATACTTCTAAATCGTGCACGATTTGTTTGCGCGCAGCAAATCGTTCCAACCCTTGATATTTTTTTGGCGCATTTTCGTTGATATGTGCATCGGGGGTGAAAATATTAATTGGTGTGAGTTGATGACGTTGTCCGATTGCATAATCATTAAAATCATGCGCAGGTGTGATTTTCACACAACCGCTACCAAACTCTTTATCAACATATTCATCGGCAATAATCGGAATCGTGCGCTCACTTAACGGTAAATGCGCATGCTTACCAATCAAATGTTGATAACGTTCATCATCTGGATGAACTGCAATCGCAACGTCGCCTAACATAGTTTCTGGTCGTGTTGTCGCAACAGTAATATGTCCTGCGTTATCGACTAACGGATAACGAAGATGCCACAATTTACCTTCTTCTTCGTTGCTAACGACTTCAAGATCTGAAATAGCGGTGAGTAATTTGGGATCCCAATTAACCAGACGTGTGCCGCAATAAATTAAACCTTCTTCGTATAAACGGATAAAGACTTCGCGCACTGATTTTGACAGCGATTCATCCATAGTGAAACGCTCACGCGACCAATCGAGTGATGCACCTAATCGGCGTAATTGTCGGGTGATATTTCCACCGGATTCTTCTTTCCATTCCCAAATTTTATCGACAAAAGCTTCGCGATCAAAATCACGGCGTGACTTTCCCTCTAGCATTAATTTGCGTTCAACAACCATTTGCGTCGCAATGCCCGCATGATCAGTACCTGGCTGCCAAAGCGTATTGTCACCTTGCATGCGGTGATAACGCACTAACACATCCATTAATGTAGAACCAAAACCATGACCCATATGCAAACTGCCGGTCACATTCGGTGGCGGAAGCATAATGCAAAAAGGTTTGCCTTTGCCGCTGGGTGCGAAATACTGATTTTTTTCCCAGTTGTTATAACAGGTTTGTTCGATTGCTTCGGGATTGTATGTTTTTTCCATAGTCATGATTAGGATTCTATTGTTTGTAATTTATGGGTGTTAATGTCAAAACCTTGTGTGCGGTAAAAACGATAACGTTCGCGTCCTGCTGCTTGTGCTGCGGGATCATTTTCTATCAGTTCTAAAATTCGCAAAAATTGCGGATGAAAATCGGGTACTTCATTGCTGAGATTAATCAAAATATCTTTTTGTTTTTCGGGCGTGACTGCAAAACCAATTTGAATAGGCGGTGCAGGATCTGGGCCTTCGCCGTATAAATTATGTGGCAAAAAACTATCATCCCGATACGTCCAGAGCATTTCATCCAATCGATGCGCTTCCAATTTGTCTGTTGCATGCACATAAATACGATGCTTTTGTTTGTAGGCTTTTTCAATGAGCCGACAGACAAATAGTAAACGCCCATCGGGGTTTAGGTCTGGCAATATGTAGAAATCTAGTTTTGGCATGGAGGATCTCTTTAGTTTATTGTTATGCACTGTCATCACCCACTTTATACTGTCATCTCGCACTTTATACTGTCATCCCGCACTTGTTGCGGGATCCGGGCGTTTAAAACATAAAAAAATCAGTTAAAAAATGATAATGAATTTTTTATTATTTCAAGCCCCAGACCCCGCAATAAGTGCGGGGTGACAGTATGTGGAGCCAGTATACAAGTGGGGATGACAGTATACAAAAGCGTTAAATATTTATTTATGACATCGATCCAACAAAAACTGCACTAACATCGGTACCGGTCGGCCGGTTGCAAATCGATCATTGCCCATCATCATAGCAGCCGTGCCTGCGACATCAAGATGTGCCCAGTGAAACTTTTTCGTAAAACGAGACAAGAAGCAGCTTGAGGTGATGACGCCGCCAGAACGTCCGCCTACGTTTGACATGTCGGCAAACGGACTTTTTAACTGGTCTTGATATTCTTCCCATAACGGCAGTTGCCAAGCGCGATCATGGCTCTTAATACCTGCAGCCAATAATTCATCTGCGAGCGGTTGATAGTTTGACACTAAACCCGTCGCATGATGGCCTAAGGCAATCACCACAGCACCGGTTAAGGTTGCAATATCAATTACAACAGAGGGTTTGTAACGTTCTACATACGTTAATGCGTCGCATAATACCAGGCGGCCTTCTGCATCTGTATTCATAATTTCTATGGTTTGACCTGAGAGACTCGTCACGATGTCTTCGGGTTTAGTGGCTGATCCGCCAGGCATGTTTTCAGCAGCGGCTAAAATGCCAATAATATGAATCGGTAATTTTAATTCTGCGGCAGTTTGTATTGTACCTAGAACAGTTGCGGCGCCGCACATATCGTATTTCATACCAACCATACTATCTGCGGGTTTAAGTGAAAGCCCGCCCGTGTCGAACGTAATTCCTTTGCCAACTAGTGCGATAGGGGCTTGTTTCTTCTGGGTGCCTTTATACTCGATACAGACTAATTTAGCCGCTTCTTTACTGCCTTTCGTCACGGCCAAAAACGCACCCATGCCGAGTTTTTTCATATCGGCTTCTTCTAGCACTTTTGTTTGGATGGTTTTATATTTTTTGGCCAGAGATTTAGCTTCGGACGCTAAATAACTCGGCGTGCAGATATTGCTAGGCAAATTGGCTAAATTTTTTGTGAATTCAACACCTTTTGCGATGGCTAAGCCTTGTTTGATGGCTTCTTCACAAGACTTTAAATTTACTTTTCCTGTAGTAAACAGGTCAATTTGTTTGAGGGACGGATGATCGGATTTAGCGCTTTTTAAACTATTAAATTGATAAAGTGACTCTAAACAGACTTCAACCGTTTGTTTGATTTTCCAGGCAAGATCATGTTGCATCACTGTCAGATCGGTCAAACAGATCAACGCTTTTGTTATTTTGGTCGTGCCAAGGGCTTTTGTTGCGCAACCCATGATTCGCCGAAAATCACGTGCAGAGAGGTCTTTTTTTTCTCCACAACCCACCAATAGCACCCGTTCAGCTGATACATGAGGTACCTGATATAAAAACAAAAACTGCCCGATTTTGCCTTGAATTTCGCCTTTTTTTAATAATTGGGCGAGATAGGCGCGGCTGGCTTTGTTTAATTTTTCGGCGTTAGCGGTTAGCTCATGGTTCTCATGAATGCCAACGACTAGGCACTCGTGGGCTAGTTTATCAAGGGCGCCATGCTCTAGTCGAAATTTCATATTAGCTCCTTGGGGCTGAATTTAGTATAATGTCGATGCGATTTTATAAGAATGTGACGGCATGCGAAAGCTTTAATGATTATTTCCCGATATCTAACAAAAGAAGTTTTTAACACACTATTAGCGGTGACGTTCGTCTTGCTATTGATTTTTATTAGCCAGCAATTAGTCCGCTATTTAAGTTATGCGGCTTCGGGCAAAATTGCGGCGAATATTTTGTTTCAAATTGTCGGATTTGAAATCCCCAATCTCTTAGCGTTATTACTCCCTTTAGGCTTATTTTTAGGGATTATTTTGACGTATGGGCGTTTATATGCAGATAACGAGCTACGGGTTTTGCATGCATGCGGTTTAAGTATCAAACAATTAACCGGGATTACCAGTTCATTGGCAATCTTAGTGATGCTGATTGTTATGGCCTTAATGTTTTGGATCAATCCCCTTATTGCAGCGGATAAGCAGAAAATTTTAACGAGCGGTTCTATCGACACTTTATTAAATACGCTGATGCCTGGGCGTTTTCAAGTGAGTAGCGATGGTAGGCGGGTTGTCTATGTTGAAAGAATTTCTCGCGATCATAAACAGGCGAATAATCTTTTTATTGCAGAGCAAGCAAAAACAATGCCGGAAGCTAATAGTGCATCTTGGGTCGTACTGTCAGCTAAAAGTGGTTATCAATCGATTGATCCGCAAACTAAACAACCTTTTATTATGGCTGATACGGGTAATCGTTATGAAGGGATACCCGGCCAAAATAATTATAAAATTATTCAATTTAAAAAATACGCGGTGAGTTCGCCAGGTCTAGTGTTGAATACACAACGGCAAATTGAAGAAGCTATTCCTACAGCTCAGTTGTTTGCACTTTATAAAGATCCAGAAAAAATGTCTGAGTTGCAATGGCGTGTTTCTATTCCGCTTTCTGTTTTATTGCTCGCTTTGCTCGCTATTCCATTGAGTCAAGTGAAGCCGCGGCAAGGGCGTTATGCAATGTTACTGCCGGCAATTTTAATTTATGTGGCATATATGAATTTATTATTTGTCGGACGAAATCTCATCGAGCAAAAAATGATTTCACCGACGATTGGATTATGGTGGGTGCATCTTTTGGCATTGGTCTTGGCGGGCGGTTTGATGTTGACGTGGCGGAGACGTAGTACATGATTTTTTCTATATTGCAACGCTACATTATGAAAACAGTTATTTTAGCGACGCTTCTTGTGATGGTCGTGGTATCGGGTCTAGCTTATTTTATTATTTTACTAGGCGAGCTGCGCGATATCGGTGTTGGCGAATATGGTTTTTTTCAAGCGGGCGTGCATGCTTTGCTTGAACTGCCACATAGTCTTTATTCTTTTTTCCCTATGTTGGTATTGTTGGGCGGATTAATGGGCTTGGGGATGTTAGCGTCTAATCAAGAGTTGGTTGTGATGCGAGTTTCTGGTTATTCCATTCGACGTATTATGCGCGCAGTATTTGGTGCGGCGATTATTTTAATTGTGATTGGCATGTTTATTGGTGAAGGCATAGCACCGCACGCACATTATTTTGCTGACATTCATAAATCTACCGAACAAAGCAGCGGACAAGCTGTTGTCACCGCAACAGGGTTGTGGGTACATGAAGGCAATAATTTTGTGCACATTGATCGTGTCACGGCGCATCAACATCTTCAAGGAGTGACACGCTATGAATTTGATTCAAAGCACAAGCTGCTCGCTGCTTATTATGCAAAAACATTAGATTATCAACAGGGTCATTGGCAGTTACAAGATGTAGTCAAAACGACTTTTGGCCAGGATCACACGAGTAACCAAACATTTTCTCATGCCACATGGGATTTAAATTTAAGTCCAAATGTGTTGAGTGTTGGATTGATTGAGCCAGAAGAATTGCCGCTGAATAAATTATATTATTTCACTCACCATTTGGTCAGTAATGGATTGCAAGCAACGGAATTTCAGTTTTCATTTTGGAAAAGAGCGCTTGAACCGTTGACGATTTTGGTCATGCTTTTTTTAGCTATCCCATTTGTGTTCGCGGCGCCTCGTGCGGTGAATTTGGGTTGGCAAATGGTGTTGGGTGTTTCTGTTGGTTTTGTGTTTTATATTTTAGATTCACTATTAGGGCAGCTGAGCGTGGTTTATCAATTATCGCCTTTTGTTGCTGCTTTATTACCGATTGTGTTATTTGCAGGACTAGGCTCGATCTTGATGTTGCGAATTAGAAATTAATAAACTTAAAAATAATCCAAACGAGGGGTTAAAATCATGAATCAAAGACCTAAAAGCTTTTTGGTGCTTGCAGCAAAAAAACAAAACAATGCGGTCGTCAAATTCAAAATAACTGAAAGAGAAAATTCTCCTAACGAAACGGATGAAGAAGGAAATAACGTTTTGCATTGGGCTGCTTTCTATTGCGATCAGGAGCTCTTTTCATTTCTTTGGCAACAGGCTGATATTCCTTTCCATTTACAAAATCAAAACGGGGATACTTTTTTTGATCGAGCGTTGTTGAGCTATCGCGTGCTGTCTCCAGCGAATATTAATTTCGTACCTTCATTAGTTGCTTCGCCTACGGTTCCAAAAGTTTTTCGAGCCGATCCACGTTATATCGTTTCGTTTAATAACCTTTTTTCATATTTTAGTGTAAACAATAAATTGCTTGCACCAGATATAGAGTTAGCCTATCGCATGGTGTGTGCACGATTGGGGGATGCGAGCTCTGCTTTTAAAGTGGGCGTAGCAATCCAGAATAGACCAAAAAAAGCGTCCGAAGCACTTTATTGGTTCAGTACAGCTTTACGCAATGGTGAAGAAGATGCGATTTCTTATTTAGAAAAAATGCCATCAGTCCCAAGTGCATTGTTCGCATTGCTTGAGTTTTATCTTACAAAACATCCTGTCAAAGCAAATAAAACTACAATAAATTCCTATTTTAAAAAAATAGATAAGCGGAAGCAGGATGGATTAAAATTATTTTTCGGGTTTGAAATGCAGAAACCTGATTATGTTGCTGCACGTAAGTATTTTTTAACGAAAGTTAATACGAGAGAGAACTACATCTCGGCGATTATGGCGGTCAGATGTCTTGAAAAAATTATTTCAGCTGAGACAAAACCAACGATTCTGGCGGAAATTGCAATTGAGTTGATGCAGATCTATATGGACGCACTTACTTTTGACAGTTCGAATGCGCGGTTGTTAGTATTGTATTGGCTGGAGGTTTTTTCTAAACAATATGAAGATTCAAATGATTTGCAGTTAGCTCTTGCAGATTGTTATATGAGGGAAAGCCAGCAAGAGTGCGTAGACGTTGTTCTTGTAGTTTATTATCAACAACAAGCGTTTAGTATCTATCATACGCTTGAGATCGATCAGTTAAAGCAGAATGTTGTTAAGCCAGTCGTCCAACCTGATAATGAGATTCTGCTTGAATTTAAAGAAGAGAAAAAACCAGTTTATAAGTCTTATTTTGCTGATGCTTTATTTAAAGCGAGCCGTAATTTAATCAGCTTAAAGCAGCCTGCAAGCACAGCTATTTATTTAGATCTTTATGCGAAAGAATGCATGAGTTTTTATCGCGAGGATCTAAATAAGAACAGTGTGGAATTATTAGGCATAACATTATTTTCTATCGCATTAGCATTGCAAAAAACCAAAAAAAATGTCGAGCTTTATCTGCGTATGTCAAAGAAGTATGGAAATCTTGCTGCCGCAATAGCCTATGCCAAATTGCTTATGAAAAATGATGTGCCGAACTACAAAAAAATTATTACAATTTACGAAAAAGTATTGAGTGCAAAGGATTCTAATTATACCCCAGACGTATTGCTTGCTCTGCAAGAGTTAGCTAAAAAATTGCAGGATCTTAGAATTGAAAAACATAATAAAAGAATTGAGCGGTTATTTGAAACAGCAAGGTGTGAAATAAATGAGAAAGAGAATGAAGATAAGCAAGAACCGAATAATGCAATCTCTAAGTTGAAAACGGAAGCGGTAGAAAGCGTGCCTACTCAATTGCTGCCGGTCGTGCCTGATCTAAGTTTAAGTCAATCTTCCATTCTATCCGTCGTCACTCCAGAAGAAGGTAGGGTGAGTAATAATGGACTCTTTGCGCAAGACTTAAGTGTGTTGCAGGTTAGTGTGCCTATATCAGTAGATACCGCAACGCCTGATAAGAGTGAATTTAAATCTATGGAGGAAGCTTCCACTTCCATACCGGGGGGACGATTGAGCTAACGTTTTGCAGCATGTTGATAGACAGGGAATGCTTTTAATACATTCCTAATAGCAATGGTGGATATCGTACTGGGTGTAATTAACCTCTCAGTGGTAAATTTGAGTCCGTTGCTGGGTTCTGCTGCATGTAATACTTCTGCGATTAATTTAATATCTAGAACATTTAAGCTGTTAATCTTTGCATAATCGGAGTTTTTATTTTTTGAATTCCACACAATTGCATGAAATTTCCCCGAATCCAGCTCCGAATCTTTTGAAGCAGAATGTTGAGGCGCATGATTTCTTTTTTACAAATCAAAACAGACGCCAAGTTGACTGGATACCGCGGACAAGCCGCGGTACGACGGCGTTTAAAAAATGACTTTTTTGCTTTTGTAGGGGCGAACCAGTGTGTTCGCCCTCTCTATCGAAGAAATAATGTTGTATATTCAGGCCGCTGGGCGAACACACTGGTTCGCCCCTACAAAAACAAAAGTCCGCAGCAACAACGGTACGACAGCAGAGAAACGAATCACCACATCCAGAAGAATGAGCTTTTCTCTTTGCGCCGTCGTACCGCGGCTTGTCCGCGGTATCCAGTCAACTTGGCATCTGTTTTGATTTGTAAAAAAAGAAAATATGTGTCGATTCACAGGCCGCAGAGCGAACGCATAGATTCGCCCTTACAAAAAGTTAACCACTCAATTTCTTTTTCAAAATATCATTCAACTGCTGCGGATTCATTTTACCGCCCGATTCCTTCATCGCTTGACCGACAAAAAATCCAAACAATTTATCTTTACCGCCACGATAATCCGCAACTTGCTGTGGATTAGCAGCAATAATCTTATCAATCAATGTTTCAATCGCGCCCGTGTCAGTGACTTGTTTCAAACCTTGTTTTTCAATAATGTGATCGACGTCACCTTCTTGATTCCACAACGCTTCAAAAACAGTTTTCGCGATTTTGTTTGAAAGCGTATTGTCAGCAATGCGTAACACTAATTTGCCCAGTTGTTCTGCGCTAACAGGACTATCAGTGATATCAAGATCGGATTTGTTTAAGGCTGCGGATAATTCACCCATCACCCAGTTAGCAGCTAATTTTGCCTGATTGCCAGATTCCTTGACGACAGTTTCAAAATAACTGGCCATGGCACGTGAGCTTACCATCACAGTCGCATCGTAATTACTTAAAGCATATTGATCGATAAAACGCTGACGTTTTTGTTGTGGTAATTCAGGCAATATACTACGAACTTTTTCAATTTGTTCATCCAGAATAATGACTGGCAGTAAATCAGGATCTGGAAAATAGCGGTAATCATTCGCTTCTTCTTTGCTGCGCATGGGACGGGTTTCATTTTTGCTGGGATCAAACAAACGCGTTTCTTGTGTAATTTTGCCACCGCTTTCCAATAATGCAATTTGTCGTTCTACTTCAAAATTAATCGCACGCTCAACAAAACGAAATGAATTAATATTTTTTAATTCTGTTCGCGTACCCAATTTTGTGTCACCGCGACGGCGCACAGATACGTTCGCATCACAGCGAAATGAACCTTCTTGCATATTGCCGTCACAAATTTCCAAATAACGCACTAACGAATGTAATGTTTTTAAATAAGCAACCGCTTCTTTCGCTGAACGCATATCAGGTTCAGAAACAATTTCAAGCAAAGGTGTGCCAGCACGATTTAAATCTATGCCTGATTGCCCATGAAAATCTTCATGTAACGATTTCCCTGCGTCTTCTTCCAGATGCGCACGTGTGATGTTGACACGTTTGATCGTGCCATCGTCTAACGTAATATCCAGATGGCCTTTGCCGACAATCGGTAATTCGTATTGACTGATTTGATACCCTTTAGGCAAGTCCGGGTAAAAATAATTTTTACGCGCGAATACCGAGCGTCTTGCTATTTCAGCTTGAATGCCTAAGCCTAATTTGATTGCCATATCAGTTGCTTCGACATTTAAGACAGGTAAAACGCCTGGAAACCCAAGATCAATTGCACAGGCTTGTGTATTAGGCTCAGCACCAAACGCAGTTGATGCACCGGAAAAAATTTTACTGTTGGTTGACAGTTGTGCGTGAACTTCTAAACCAATTACTGTTTCCCATTCCATTTTAGAACCCCTCTGGTGTGCGTGTGTGCCAATCAGTGGCTTTTTGATATTGATGTGCGACGTTTAGCAATCGACTTTCCGCAAAATAATTTCCAATCAATTGCATTCCAATGGGTAAACCTTTAGTGAAGCCCGCCGGAATTGACATAGCCGGTAAACCGGCAAGATTAATTGCAATTGTGTAGATATCCGATAAATACATACCAACCGGATCACTGGTTTTTTCACCTAATTTGAATGCGGGTGTTGGAGATGTCGGTCCTAAAATGACATCGACTTGTTTGAACGCTTCGATAAAATCATGGCGAATCAAGCCGCGAATTTTTTGTGCTTTTAAATAATAAGCATCGTAATAACCCGCTGAGAGTGCATAAGTGCCAATCATGATTCTACGTTTGACTTCATTACCAAATCCTTCACTGCGTGAGCGCTTATACAAATCTTCTAAATCAACAGGATCTTTGCAACGATGACCATAGCGTACACCGTCAAAGCGCGCGAGATTGGATGAACATTCTGCGGGTGCAATGACGTAATACGCAGGAATGGATAAGCCAGTGTTTGGCAAATGAATTTCGTGCAAAGTTGCGCCGAGTTTTTCATATTCTTTAATGGCTGTTTCAATGGCTTTTGCAATATCGCTATCGAGACCTTCACCAAAAAATTCTTTCGGTAATCCAATACGTAAACCCGATAATGAATCGTTTAAATTAGCGGTAAAATCAGGCACAGGATTTTGCACGCTCGTAGAATCCGCTTCATCAAAACCTGACATAATATTTAATAACAGCGCGGCATCTTCTGCGGTGCGCGCAAAAGGTCCGCCTTGATCTAAGCTGGAAGCGAATGCAACCATGCCATAACGTGAGACGCGACCATAAGTGGGTTTAATGCCGGTGATGCCGGTTAATGCAGCAGGTTGGCGAATAGAACCGCCTGTATCCGTGCCCGTTGCGCCAGGTGTTAAATAGGCTGCAACAGCTGCCGCTGAACCACCGGATGAACCGCCCGGTACACGCTCTAAATCCCAAGGATTTTTGACGGGACCATAAAAACTATTTTCATTGGAGGAACCCATCGCGAATTCATCCATGTTAGTTTTACCGAGTAAAACTGTTCCGGCGGCATTAAATTTTTTCACGACGGTTGCATCATACGGCGAGATAAAATTATCAAGCATTTTAGATCCGCAGCTGGTTTTTATTCCTTTCGTGCAAAAAATATCTTTTTGTGCGATAGGTATTCCTGTTAACAAGCCTGCTTTATTTTGTGCACGCAATTCATCGGCGTGTTTGGCATTTTGTAATGCGAGTTCAGGCGTGACAGTGATAAAACTATTTAATTTCGAATCAAATTGTTTAATGCGTTCGAGAAAATATTGCGTGAGCTCGACACTTGAAATTTTTTTCGCGCTAAGCTCGCGAGTTAATTCAGTAATGGTTTTGTAATGCATAACGTGTGATTCCCTGATTTATTATTCGTCTTCAATTACTTTAGGTACTAAATAAAGGCCCGCTTCAACGCGTGGCGCAATCGCTTGAAAAGCATCGCGCTCGTTTTGCTCGGTCACGACATCGGGACGCATACGTTGGTTTAAGTCTAGCGATTGAGCAATGGCTTCAACGTCTGTCGTATCGGCTTGATTCATTTCGGCAACGAAATCGAGAATTGTTGAAAGTTGATCAGTGTAAAGTGTGGTGTCGGCATCTGACAGATTCAATCTGGCAAGATGTGCTATTTTTTTAATATCGGCGGCGGTCAGTGACATAGTTAAAGAGACTCCAGTTATTCAAAAACGAGACCATGATGTGTGCCAAGTCTCTTGGGGCAAAAGAGGGCAATTATACTGCTGAGTGTCGTTTGAATACACCTGGATTTTTCCAAAATGTGATTTTTCTCTTTAGGAGGTGGATGAAAAATATTTGTTGCAAAAATTAACCACTATTCTACAGATTGTTCAATCTGGTGCTAAATAATAAAATCATGAACGAAAGAGGGTAACTCTGCCCAATTTAGACTCAGGTTTCT
The DNA here is from genome assembly GCA_039936115.1 of Gammaproteobacteria bacterium. Lineage (GTDB taxonomy): Bacteria > Pseudomonadota > Gammaproteobacteria > DSM-16500 > DSM-16500 > DATIJJ01. Next base: position 6,085 of record JBDTIZ010000233.1, on the reverse strand, counting down.
GATTCTAAACGTGAATTCTGAGACTATCCCTTCCTTTTCATATAAGTTTTGTTATGCTTAATCTGATTTTATATAGCCTGTATATTCTTTGGTCGCATACGGAAATGATAAATCAGCTTATCGCAAGTGCTCTTCATACCCACATTATAATTAAATAAAATAAAGGAAATGATTATGACACCTAGAAATCAAGCAATACACGATCAACTTCATGCTTTTGAATTTATGGGAAGACACATTGTTACTGAGGAAGTGCAGTCCAGTTTTTTTCTTCATGAATTAGACATTCAGTTTGGCGAAGAATATGTGAAGGAAAGTATAGATTTTTTGCGTGCTGTTAATCGTGTCAATACTGGGGAACGGCTCCCGGATGAAGAAAAACAACTAAATGCAATTCTACAAAAATATCTCGAGACTGCTCAAATCCAACCTAAAGGTTTAGCGGGTTTATACAAGAAATTTAAAGCAGTCTTACCCTGGAAAAAAGAAGAATCGCCTTCTGCAACAGTGAATATTCCAAGTCATGAAACCTCACATCTCGTTGAGCGTTTCATACAGCACACATTGAGTTTGGAAGATTTTGAAGATGCTAATAACAGTCTTATAAGTATGCTCCAAAGAGATCTATTTCCTCGATTGAATCGAGGTGCCCCGGCTCGAAATTTAACGAGAGCCTTAGAATTGGATCAATTGATAGAACAAGATTCGAGGATGCGTAATATACGTGAAGCGTTAGTGATCCATTCACGCATACCACATGCAAAACATTTTATAACGAAAGGTCCGCTTGAGGACAGTCACAAACAAGTGAAAAAAATGCAGAAAATGCTGGCCAATATCGCGAACGAAACGCTTGCATTACTTGATGAAAAGCATGGGAAAATAGATGAGCGTGAAGCTTATGCGCAAGACAGACTACAAATCATGAATGATTTTAGAGACAAAAACTTTGAGAAGAAATTGATTGCACTTTGCGATAAGTACGCACAAAAACAATGGATCATCATTACGACAAAACATCACTTACCCAAAAAAGCATCCAAAACATTGGATCATGACGATGTTAGCACTCTGTTGTCAGTTGATGCTGAATCTTCAAGCACTGGCTTTGGCGAAATACCTGTTGAAGCAGATATTCAAACACCATCGGCTTTACCGCGCAAAACGTCTTCTAGTAAAGAACTCATAAAAGCAGGGCATTCTCGAACTGAATTGAATGTGATTTTGGATTTGTATGTTACGTTGAAAGGTCATGGAACGCTTGATGCAGCCGCTAAAGCGCAAGAAATTTTTAATCTTTCGATGCAACTTGGGATGGAAGAAGAGAAAATAGAGCATAGAGGACGTTCACGAAACCGTACGCCATCGAAGTCTCACCGTACGCCATCGCCTTCACCATCACCTGCTCGTTTGCATACGCCCGTATCTTCTGGTTCTGAGTACTCGAGTTCTTATTTGCCTTTGTCATCTAGTCTTGACAGCGCGGGATCGGCTTTGCGTTTGTCGTCTGCTTCTGACCGTTCAGATTCTTCTTTGCGTCCGCGCTCTGTTTCTCGCGCCCGACGTAACGCTTTGATATCGGATGCTTCAGCGTTGAATATTGTTGAACATGAAGAAGATAATCCAATTAATGACAGCAGCATTCCGCCAATGCATCCCACAGCATCAGGATCTTTGGGACAGCAGGCTTCATCAGTGTCTTCGAGTTCTGTATCTTATTCTTCACACTCTCTTTTTCATTCACAGAATCGTACTACTACAGCTCAGGTCGATTTCGGCTCTTGTCCGCTCAGCGCAGCTTTACCACCGCGTTCTGTATCCGCTCCTAAGCGCGACATTAAAACAGACGAGCAAAAATCTTCTGGACGTCAACAACATAGAGGTCATCGCGTGAATTTGTTTGCGAGTACTAGTAAAGCAAGCTCTACGCCAGTTGAAGAGAATGTTCCGCCGCGATCTAGTACTCTGAACGATATTGTCTTAACTCAGACTGATGTGCGGTCTACTACGACACCTTCAAAAAGTCGTCCGTCTTGATAAGGCTGTTACATTGTATTTGAATACTGTTATCCCGCGCATGAACATCGTCACACTGCTTGAACATTGTCACCGCGCTTGAACATTGTCACTCCGCTTGAACATTGTCACCCCGCACTTGTTGCGGGGTCCGGGCTTTAAATAATAAAAAATACATTTTTATTTTTTCAAATGACTTTTTTATGTTTTTGATTCCAGACCCCGCAACAAGTGCGGGGTGACAGGGTAATGTGCGGAGTGACAGTATTCAGTGTGGGATGACAGTATTCAGTGCGGAGTAACACTATTTAAGTGTGAGGTGACATAACGGGAAATCTGTCGAAGCACTCACAACTACTCTTTTCACTCTGATCTTTCGTAGCTTCACTCACCATCGGAGTCACAATCGATTCTTTCGCAATACATTTATCTTCAGTTCTCGTTGTATTGGCAAGCGTCATTCTTGTTTTGGCAAGAAATTCAAATTCAGTGTTGATCAGAGAATAAATACCAAAAATTTCTTCGGCTTCCGTTTGTAAAATATCATCATAGGCTGTAATAAATTCTTTTCTAAGGGCAGCACAGCTCGCTTGTGTTTCACGCTCAAACTGGTAAACATTTTTTTGTAACGAAAAAGCAAAATTTTTAAAATCAATTGGCGATACTAATGTTTTATATTGAGTATTAAACTGAGCAATATATGCAGTGAGTGTTGCAAGCGGCTCAGATTGACCTAATGGATTATAGATGCCATCCATCCATCGATTATAAGTTGTATTAAGTATCCCTAAGATCCGATTAAATCTTTTTTCAATGCGCTCGCATGTTTCCTGGGTAAAGTCGATCTTGATTGATGATATCTGGTTGTGCTGAATGCATGCGATGCCGCTGAAAAGATCATTAAAATAAGTCTCGGCAAACGATTCAATCACGCTATTGTTTTTTGTTAACGTTTTATAATGATGGATTGCCGTTTGTTGTAAGAGTGAAATCAACTGTTCTTTTAAGATTAGCAATGCGTTCATTTTTTCTAAATACGCTTGGTAATGAATTTCTGCACGATTTTCTAAGCGAATCATTAGAGTAAGTAAATCAGCATTTTTATGCTGCATAATAACTTGTATTGTTTCGATTTTACGGTTGACGTGAGCAAGAATTTTTTCGATACGTGAATCCATGTGAGCTGATTTGTTTAAACGGTCAAAATGCTGAATAGTTTCAGGCAATTTTCTTTTGCATTTTGCAAATTCCTCTGCGGTAGAAAGACGAAGCTTAATAATCGCTTCTTTCCATGCAATAGAAATTGTTTCATCAATCTTTAAATCCCGAAACATGGCCGTTTGTTTTTTGTCAGTCATTTTTTGCTGTTGCGCAGGAAGTTGTTTTTGTTCAAGCGTCTTCGCCGGACAGGTGATTTGCACCATCACAAGGCAATCAATGTGATCTCTTTCGTTTAATAAAATACTGTAATGATAAGGTAAGTCAAGAAATGAGATTGCTGCGAACTGATAATAATGGCATTCACCAGCGATTTTAGCTAATCCATCCAGCAGCATTTTTAAAAACGCTTCTTTTGCCGCAGCATTGGGTAAGTCTAACCCGTCTGTCCAATCATCCGGCAGTTCAAGAATAATGTCTTTGCCTTGCTGATCTTTTACCTTCCGTAGTATGGGCATAAGTTCCTCCTGGCAGATACTTAGTCTACGCGGGGGAACCTTAAGGATTGATTAAGAGATTTTTGTGGGGCGAACCTGCCAGATTGCCCGCGAAGGCGGGAATCTATCCGGATGCTAGTGCGTCTTCATGGGAATGACAGGCGCCCAGGTTGTGCAAACTTTACTCTGCGGTGCCTATCTCCAGGCCGTACATAGCATATAGTCAAGATTTTTATATTTTTTTGTGTGGCTAGTTTATTTTTTATCTATTAGAATTCACTTCATTAATTGCAATTTTAAAGGAAGTCATTAAGCCTATGTTGAAGAAGCTACGTGGATATTTTTCAAATGATTTATCAATCGATTTAGGGACAGCGAATACGCTGATTTATGTGCGTGGTAAAGGCATTGTCTTGAATGAACCGTCTGTTGTTGCAATTCGCCAGACCCCGGGTTCAAGTAATGGTCAAAAACATGTTGCGGCTGTTGGTAGTGAAGCGAAGCTCATGTTAGGCCGTACACCTGGCAATATCACAGCAATTCGTCCAATGAAGGATGGCGTGATAGCGGATTTTTATGTGACAGAAAAAATGTTACAGCACTTTATTCACAAAGTGCATGAAAATCGCTTCTTGCGTCCAAGCCCACGTGTATTAGTTTGCGTGCCTTGTGGTTCAACACAGGTTGAACGACGTGCAATTCGTGAATCTGCAATCAGTGCAGGCGCGCGTGAAGTTTATTTATTAGAAGAACCTATGGCTGCTGCGATGGGTGCGGGTATGCCAGTTGATGAACCACGCGGTTCCATGGTGGTTGATATCGGTGGCGGCACAACCGAAGTCGCTATTATTTCATTAAGCGGTATTGTTTATTCTGCTTCAGTCAGAATTGGCGGCGATCGTTTTGATGAATCAATTGTGAGCTATGTTCGTCGCAATTACGGCATTTTAATTGGTGAATCTACTGCTGAACGTATCAAACATGAAATTGGTTCTGCTTACCCTGCAAACGAAATTCGTGAAATGGAAGTCAGAGGACGTAATTTAGCTGAAGGTATTCCACGTAGCTTTACATTGAATAGCAATGAAATCCTTGAAGCATTGCAAGAGCCTTTATCTGGCATTTTAGGCGCAGTACGCGCGGCATTAGAACAAGCTCCACCTGAGCTCGCATCTGATATTGCAGAACGCGGTATGGTGTTAACAGGTGGTGGTGCGTTGCTACGAAATATCGATCGTTTATTTATGGAAGAAACGGGTTTACCAGTGATCATTGCTGATGAACCGCTGACCTGTGTTGCGCGTGGTGGCGGTAAAGCATTAGAAATGGTTGATACTGTTGGAATGGATTTTCTCTCCAGAGAATAAGACCTTTGTCACATGAATCGCTCGTCACGTTTGACGAGAAGATAGACAGACCTTGCTCAGTACTGGACTGAGCAAGGATTAAAGTGAGGATTGTGCCATTAAATTCTTATTTGCCCGAGAATCGCAGCCGGGATTTCGTATGCTTGTTCTGGCTGCGCTCGCAATTATATTGATGTGTCTTGATAAGCGTGTGGATGCGTTTGCACAAGTTCGCGCAGCACTTTCTATGCCGCTTGCCCCTTTGCAATATCTTGTAAGTTGGCCGGTTCAACTCATCGATAATCTAGGTACGACCATCAGTACACATGATCGTTTGGTAAAAGAAAATCTTGATTTAAAAGCAGAACGATTACTTTTAAAAGCGCAAATGCAGCGTTTGTTAGCCATTGAATCCGAAAATAATCAGTTGAAAGCCTTAATGCGTTCCTCCACTGAAGTGCAGGGCAAGGTTCTAATCGCCCAACTTTTATCGATTGATACAGATCCTTTTGTGAATCAAGTGACGTTGGATAAAGGTAGCCATGATGGATTGTTTGTTGGACAACCAGTTTTGGATGCGAACGGTGTGATGGGGCAGTTGATTCAAGTAGGGCCATTAATCAGTCGTGTTTTATTGATTAATGATCCGCATAGCGGCGTACCTGTGCAAGTGACCCGGAATGGCGTGCGAGCCATTGCTGTTGGCGATGCTTACACTGGAAAATTACGCCTAGTCAATATGCCGCAAACGGCAGATATAAAAACCGGTGACTTACTTATTACCTCAGGGTTAGGACAAAATTATCCAGAAGGTTATCCATTGGGACAGGTAGTTTCTGTCATAAAAGATCCTGGTTTGCAATTTTCAACGATTACCGTAGAGCCCAGCGCACGATTGGATCGCAGCCGACAAGTGTTATTGGTGTGGCCGAATAAAACAGTGAAAGCAACAATGCCTGTGATAAAAACGCAGCCTCAGGCTAAGCTTCCGGTGTTGTAGTGCTGTTTTGCGATGGACACGCGTGATACCGTCTTTGTCACCCCGCACTTGTTGCGGGGTCTGGAATC
>JBDTIZ010000232.1:0-16137 GCA_039936115.1 Gammaproteobacteria bacterium | reverse complement strand
TTTCATCCGAACTCACATCCATTAATACAACTCCTTTCCATATTGGAAAGAAGTGTATTAAAATTATTTGATTTTGGCATCTTCCTTAGGTTAGCGCTTATGCGGACAAGCCGCGGTACGACGGCGGTGGTGATAATCATTCGGGCCGTCGTACTTCGGCTTGTCCGCGGTATCCAGTCACCTGGCGTTTGTTTTGATTTGAAGCTTATCACTTAACCTTTACAAATCTGACTAAACCCCAAACCTTTTTTCTGAATCCCTTCAATAATTCTAGGCAACGCCGCAACAGTTTGTTCGCGTTGATCAAAACCATCATGCATTAAAATCACTTGTCCAGAGTATGCATTCTTTAACACCCAATCCACAATTTTATCGGTACCCGGACGATTATAATCAAACGAATTGAAACCCATAGGCACAGGCACCATGCCATCATGGCGAATGACATCACGGACATGTGAATTTGATGCGCCAAATGGATAACGTAAACATGCCACATTTTTTCCAGTGATGTGATAGATAATCACTTTAGGTTCATCTACCTCGTAATTCAGCTGCTTGTCATTGAGTTTAGTTAACAAGGGATGAGTTTGTGAATGGCTATTAATGGCGTGACCTTCGGCCAATACTTGTTTGACAAGATCAGGATGGTTTTTGGCATTCATTCCAACCATGAAAAAAGTGGCTTTGACATTGTATTTTTTCAAAATCGCAAGAATTTGAGGGGTGTATTTTTCCGAGGGACCATCATCAAAAGTGAGTGCTACTGTGCCTTTATCGGCAACTTTGTGAATAGTATTTTCATTGTTTGCAAAAGCGATTAATGAGATAGCGCTACAAAGCATGAGTAGAAGAAGTTTTTTAATTAGCATTTGTTAAGTCCTTTTATCAAAATAATTCAAAGTCTTATCATTACGTTAATAGGCGAATGTGTCAATCATGGGGGTCTATGACTAACTATTTCATTTTACTTGCTATACTGTAAGTAGATCTAACTTATTTGAAATCGAGGTTATTTATGGGTGATTCTCGCGGCAAAGATTTAGATGCAAAAGAAGAGGAAGGGTTGGGAGCAGTAGAGGAAGATCGTTCTAAATTAGTTCGATTATTAGTGACTAATATTGAACATTATATAACGATCGACAATCCAAAGCCCTCTGATCTACTACCTAGATTTCTAGATACTGGACTTGCGGGCAGAGTAAGAGCACAAACGTATTTAGCCGAAATTATCCAATTTGATAACGATCGTGCTGATGTTAATGAATTGCTGAAAAAAGTAGGCAAGGACTATATTGAAGGAGTTGAAAATAAGGGGATTTTCAAATCGAGTAAAGTATTGCATAAGATTGTAGGTGATGTTTTATGTGCACACCTTCGTATTACTGATCAAGACATTACAGATGAAAGACAAAAGAAGTTATTGGAATCTAAAGACTTAACGATGGACAGTGCCGAAGCTCTCTCTAAGGATTCAATAATCATCGCTGAAATTATTAAAAGAGAAGCTCACATTGATGTGAAGCCGAGAAAAATGCAATCATTAAAATGACACACTATTTATCAAATCGCTTCACATACTGATGACAATAGGGATGATGTCCTGTTTTAGTGTAATAATCTTGGTGATAATTTTCAGCGTGCCAAAATACGCTAACAGGCAAAATTTTTGTAACTACAGCTAATCCTTTACTTATCAGCTCAGCCTTCACCTTTTCTGCTAATTTTTTGTGTTCATCAGTATAATAAAAAATAACACTTAAATATTGCTCGCCTAAATCAGGTCCTTGACCATCTGTTTGTGTTGGATCATGTATTTCAAAAAAATATTGAATCACTTTGGTAAAGTTTATTTTTTCTGGATCGTAAATAATTCTAAGCGCTTCAACATGCCCCGTGTTTTTGCGACAGATTTCTTCATAGGTTGGATTATCTTTATGACCACCGGTATATCCCACTTCTGTTTTTAAAATGCCAGTGAGTTTTTTAAAATAATATTCAACGCCCCAAAAACAACCGGCTGCAATAATCACTTCTTCTGTGTCTTTGACTGTTGTGTCCGTTACAAAATCAAGACTAGCTGAATTAACGCAATGACGATAATTAGTTGAAGTAAAATGCTCGCCATGAAAAACATGTCCTAAATGCGCCTTGCAGCGGGCACATAAAATTTCTGTTCTGTGTCCATCACGATCTTGTTCATGTTTGACCGCACCTGGAATTTCCGCATCAAAACTGGGCCAACCACAGCCGGAATGAAATTTGGTTTGTGCGCGATACAAGGCTAAGCCACAGTGACGACATAAATAAGTACCCGCCTGTTCTGTATCCGTGTATTCACCGGTAAAAGGATATTCTGTTGCTTTGTCCACGATGATTTGCAAAATAGGTTTAGGCAAGCTTTTAGTTTTTAAAATCATACGTCGTTCTCCTGGCTAAAATAAACTATATTATGTTATAACTTTAATTCCTAGACTATTTTTAAAAAATGATATGGACTCACCGTATGGAACATGAATTATTAAATATTGGCTTAGCTTTTTTAGAAGGTTTTGCATTGATTATATCACCGTGCATTTTACCTATCTTACCGATTATTCTTTCAGGCTCTCTTGAGGGTGGAAAAAAACGTCCGATGGGTATTATTCTAGGATTTGTTTTAATTTTCGCAACCTTCACTTTTTTCTCGCGAAAATTAGTTCAATTGTCAGGAATAAATTTAGATATCGTCAGAAATATATCGTTTGCACTTTTGCTTTTGCTCGGCATCATCATGGTATCCACTTATCTGACTGAAAAATTTGGTCGGTTAACACAGCGATTAACGAACGTCGGTTCGAGTCTGTCATCAGTGAATAATCCGCAAGGCGGTTTTTTGAGTGGTGTTTTATTCGGTTGCCTAGTCGCATTCATTTGGACACCTTGTGCAGGTCCTATTTTAGCAGCGGTTATTGTGCAAACAGTGGTTCAACAAACAAATCTCGGCAGTTTTTTATTAGTCTTAGCGTTTGGTATTGGTGCTGCTGTGCCTATGCTAATCATTGCATTATTGGGCCGACAAATCTTAACTAAGTTTGCTTTCTTCAGAAATAAATCCACGCTCATTCGAAAAATTTTAGGTGTGATTATTATTTTGAGTGTGCTGTACACGATGATTTCTACAAATACTTTAGCCATCATATCTACAGCACAAACAGCACTTACCACTGAATCCGCGACGGTATCAACTGATTTGAATCAAGCGGCAACAAAACATTTCAAGAGCAGTGAGGCGATTTTAAACGACAAAATGGGCAAGTATAGTTATCCCATCAGTTTGCCAGAAAATACCTGGGCTTTGAATGGCTCATGGATTTTTAGTTCTGATAAAATCATGTCAGCAAGTGCGAACGCGAGTTTTAAAATTCATTTTAATGGAAGAACTATCACAGCCATAATGGGTAATCAATCTAAGCAACCGATAAAAGTGAAATTATTATTGAATGGCGAAGTGGTTGTTTCTGCAAAAGGCCAAGATGTGTCGAATAGTATTTTTTCAGTGTCATCGAAGAAATCGTATCGTTTGATTGAATTAAAATATCCAGAAGAGGGCATACTTGAAATAATTGCAACGGCGCCAGGGCTTGAAATGTATTCATTTAATTTTACCAACAATTAACAAGAGGTTTATTTCATGATTGAATTATTTTATTGGACGACCCCCAATGGTCACAAAATTACAATTTTTCTCGAAGAAGCCAACATTCCACATAAAATATCACCAATAAACATTGGTCAAGGCGAACAATTTGCGCCTGAATTTTTACGTATAGCACCTAATAACCGAATACCTGCTATTTTAGATCATTCACCCGCAGATAAGGGTAAACCGCTTTCTGTTTTTGAATCAGGCGCAATTTTACTTTATTTAGCCGATAAAACAGGAAAATTTATCCCGCAAGATATTCGCGGACGTGCGGAAGTCATTCAATGGTTATTTTGGCAAATGGCGGGTCTTGGTCCTATGGCGGGTCAAAATCATCATTTTACTCAATATGCACCTGAAGTTGTTCCGTATGCGATTGACCGCTACGTGAATGAGACTGCGCGTTTGTATGGTGTTCTCAATAAACAGTTAGCGGGACGGGAATATATTGCAAATGATTATTCGATTGCTGATATGGCGTGTTATCCATGGATTGTTTCGTATGAAAAACAGCGACAAGATTTAAATGATTTTCCAAACTTAAAGCGCTGGTTTGAATCTATTAAATCAAGAACCGCAGTACAACGTGCTTATGCGATTGCAGATGAAATTAATCCGCAACCAACGATGACCGATGATGCGAAGAAAATTTTATTCGGACAGAATGCGTCAACTGTGCGTGTAGATAAATAGGAGGCGATGATGAAATCATTTGGTGTTAAATTTTTTAGTTTACTAGTGATGGCAAATTTTGCTATGGCCGGAAATAATTATCAAAAACCAAGTGATGCGGATATTAAACAGCGACTCACGCCATTGCAATATTCTGTGACGCAGACAGGGGCAACAGAACCAGCGTTTCATAATGCGTTTTGGGATAATAAAAAACCGGGAATTTATGTTGATGTTGTCACTGGCGAACCTTTATTTAGTTCGCTCGATAAGTTTGATTCGAAAACCGGTTGGCCAAGTTTCACTAAGCCTTTAGTGCCTGAGAATGTTGTGACAAAAACAGATAAGAGTCTGTTTATGACACGCACTGAAGTTATGTCTAGGCAGGGTCAATCACACTTGGGACATCTTTTTGATGATGGTCCTGCGCCAACCTATAACCGGTATTGCATGAATTCTGCGGCGCTTGAATTTATTCCGGTTGAAGATATGGCGAAGCGTGGGTATGGGGAATATTTATATTTGTTTAAGGGAATGGATAAAAAAGAATAAGATAATTTTGGGTTTCATTCCATGGAACAATATTTACTAATCAATAAACAAAAATGTTTTCACATGTCTCTGTTCATGAAAATAAAATGGATCATCTGCAAATCGTATATACATCCCTGTTGATGAACCGCCGTCTAAATTAATCGCGGTTTTAATTTTCTTCACACCAAATGCAGCTGAGTAATTTTGTAAAATAGTCGCAGCCTCAGATAAAGCTATAGGTGAAGTAATAATAACAATCATTTGATTGTCATCAGAGACTGCGAGCAACGTGCGTCGTTTAGGACCAAAAAATTCTTGTAATTTAGGTGTTCGTACTTTGTTATTAGTTAATGATTTTTGTATTTCACCGTTGTCAATTAATACTGGTCCGGTTTGCATAGCAAAAAATCCGTTCAAACAATTCTGTCGACTTGTTTCGAGTTTAATTTTCTGTTCTTTATTGATAACAACGCAGGGTTTAAGCAATGAGTGAAGAGCAAAGTCTTGGAGTTTTTTTCCTTTATCAATGTAAAGTCCAGCTGGTGTGAAATCGGGTCGGTAGAATCCGCCGTTTGTTGCAATTACAAAATTATGTTTCCGACTTAATGCATCAATAAAATCTGCAAAAAATTGATATTTCCCAGGTTGTTGATAAATGCTGGCATGATAATTTTCATTAAGAGTGGCAGCATAAAAAATAACAGGATCATCTTCTGTTGCGAGAGTAAATTCTACTTGTCTGAAATCACCTAATTGTTTCGGTAAAGGTTGTTGTTTAATTAAATTAAAATTGTTTTCTGCATTTAAAGCAGATGAAAGCGTTATACCGCAAAAAATAATGATTAAGTTGAATAAGATATTCATGGAGTAAAATTCGTTTGGATGAGAGATGGAAATAGTAACATTATCTTTTACGCTATAGTAGTGGGTGTTTAGGCGAAAATTGTACGAAGCTATACAAGCGTCACTCCAAAGGTCTATTAACAATTGAGCAATGAATCTGTCATCTTGAGCGAAACGACGCCGTCACCCTACACTTGCAGCCACTGTCACCCCGCAACAAGTGCGGGGTGACAGTAGCTACAGTGCAGCAGCATTCATTACTCACTTGCCAACAGCCCTAGTATAAATACAGTTTTCCGTTAAATAACTATTACACCAAGAAACTCTAATGTTAAAATAATGGATTATTTCAAGGAGGAATATCAAATGTTTCAGATAACTGCCCGTTTTAATTATGTTTTTTTACTATTATGGGCATGTATTGTTCTCGCTAGTAGCGCGACAGCGGCATCGTCTAGCGAAGAAAAAGTACAAAAGGCTTACCAGGACTGGTGTGCTGCGATCAGTACGGCAAAAGGACACCCGGAAGAACTTGTGAAGTTTTATGCACCCAATGCTCTTTTGTTGCCAACACTGTCGTCAAAAATTAAAGTAAATAATCAAGGTGGGCTGGATGGTTACTTTACTTCACTGACCGGTTATCCAGACATTAAATGTACAACTGATCAATTAATTACTGGTATTTATGGTGATTTTGCTATTAATACGGGGCTTTATACATTTAGTTATACAGATGGAACTGAAACAAAACATTTTCCCGCTCGTTTTACTTTTGTGTATCAAAAACAGGGGAGAGATTGGTTGATTATCAACCATCATTCGTCGGTTGCACCAAATTAAATAAAAAATATAACTTAGGAATAAATAATCATGTGGTTTAAGCAAGTTCAATTATTTCAGATGACAGATTCTGTTCGCTATTCAATAGAAGACTTAATAAAAAAATTAGAACCATTAGCCTTTATCTCTTGTTTTCCTTCTATGCCTTCTAGCATGGGTTGGGTTTCTCCCGTTGATGAGGATGGCGCGCCGTTAGCTCGCGCAGTGAACGGATGTATCATGTTGTGTTTACAAATTGAAGAAAAAATCTTACCCGCATCGGTGATACGTCAGGAACTAAATGACAAAGTTAAACAGATTGAAGCATCCGAAGGTCGTAAAGTTTATTCAAAGCAAAAACTTTCCTTAAAAGATGAAATCACCATGACATTGTTGCCACGCGCATTTAGCAAATTCACTCGTTTATATGCGTATATTGATACCAGAAATCAATGGTTAGTTCTCGGCACTACGAATGAAAAAAAGACTGAACAATTTCTCTCGTTATTCAAAAAATCAGTGTCTGAGAGTGTACATGCATTCGAATTAAAAAAATTGTCGCCAGCAATTACACCTTGGTTAAAACATCAAAATTATCCAACTACGTTTTCAATTGAAAAAACCTGCGTATTGCAAGACCCTAATCAGCAAAATCGCATCGTACGTTGCCAGCAACAGGATTTATTCGCTAATAGTATTCAAGCATTTATTAAAGAAGGTTATGAGGTCAAGCAACTTGCACTTTGTTGGCAGGATTTGGTGAATTTCGTTTTGGTGGATAATTTTTCATTACAAAGCATGCGGTTCCAGGATCAAATAATTGCTCAAGTGAAAGAGATGGAAGCGGAGACTATGCAACAGCAGTTTGACGCAGATTTTTTGATTATGACTGAAACGCTGGCTGGATTATTAAAGGATTTGCTAGGATTGTTCATTAAATCAACAGATTCTGAAACGGCTAACGCTGCTGTAGCTTAATGCTTTAAAAGACCATTTATGCACAAATATTGCACCTTTTGAGCAAATATAGTATCTTGTATTGCTAATTTTTAGCCTACAACTATTTTAATAAAAGGTGCCTTCTATATGATGCGAAACGATAATTTAGTTAATGAAATGTATTCTGTTTTGGATTTAACTCCCACTGCAACTGATGCAGAGCTCAAGGGAAAATATAGAAAATTAGCTTTAATTCATCGCCCAGATACATCATCACCTGATCAATCAGACCAATTTATGCAAATTAAAGATGCATATGAGTATTTGACTGAATATAGAGAAGCGCAGCGTCCAAAGCAATTGAGTGGCATGAAACGGACTCGAGAGGACGAATCAGATTCCAAGTCTGATTCTACCTTGCTCAGACGAGGTAATTCACGGACATACGGCGATGCTGAGTTACTTAAAAGTGGAGAATTTAAATTAAATGCGGCTAGAAACCATCAATCAGAGAATCGTTATAGTTCAGCTCACTACGGCATAAGATATAGTATTGATTGTTGTTTTGGTTTGCTTTCAGATGATAATTTAAAAAAACGTAATCTCTGTATTAGCTATACTGCATGGGGCAAGCTTTATCTTAATAAACACCCAGCCAATTCAAAACTTTATAGTAAAGCTGAAGCTGAGAATTGTTTCAAGAAAGCACTTGAATATGTATCGTCTATTTCTGATAAGGCAGTTGAAGATTGGAAGAAAATCGCAGAGCTCTTCTTTTTATGGAATCAAGCAGATAAAGCAGTTGAAAAGTTTGAGGAAGTGATTTTGCAATTAACTACTCAAATTAATTCAGACGGTCCTACAGATCAAGCTCAACTCAATAAGGTAAAATGTTCTTTAGCGTATTATTTGTCTCTTCAAGCCAAAGCTTATCTAGGCATTAATCAACCAGCTAAGGCATTAAGTGCCCTCCAACTTGCGATTTTGCACATAGAGAGCTTAAAAGATGTTCTTTTTACAAAGGAATCTAGAACCTACAAACTCTTTCTTGCAGAATGTCATAAAGATTGTGCTTCAGCTTATGCTCAGCTCAATAATTCTCAAAGTGCCTACAACAGTATAAAGCTAGCAGAAGATATTCTGTATACCTTGCTAAAGGCAGCAGATTTTTTTGCAATTAAAATAGTCAAATATAAAGATCAGTACTCAGATTGTGTCCTGTTGTCAGCTTGCGCAATGCAGAAGGGAGAGATTAGTGCAACTTTGAAAAGCAAACAGGCGGCGCAGGATTTTGGTCTTGCCATAGAGTTACGCAAAATTTTATTACAAAGTAAATACAAATCTAGTGACACCTCCCATGAGGATAATATTCGTTTTATTATTCAGTGCTACATTAAAAAAGCAAAAGTCCACCTCAGTTTAAATTCATTTAAACTTGCCCTCGAGACAGAGTCAGAAGTGTCTGCATGGGCGGCTAAACTTGAATCTCCAACACTTGCTGCTACAAGCGGCGCATTAAGTAAAATCGAATATTATAAAGGGATCGCATATAAAAATCTCGGCCAAGATTATTATCAAATGGCTGTCGACTCTTTTAAAAGTCTACTTTCTAAATACGAGCAACTGGAATCAAAAGAAATGTCAGTTGCGAGTGATATTGCACGAGCGCAAGAAGAACTTTATGAAATGTATTTAATGAAATTATCAGCAACAAATGCCAAAGAAACGCTTGTATTAATTGATGCGATAATGAAGTTTAAAAACAGCAGAATTGCGACCGAAGCTGATGCACAAAAAGTTATGGATTATCAAATGCAAATTGCGATTCATTTAAAAGATAAAGGCATGGTTCTGAAAGCGATACAAAAATATGACGAAGCAGTTTCTTGCGAAACTCAAGCAGTAGAGATGTTTGATAAATTATTAAAACTAACACACTCTGAACCTATTACATTAAATCAAATAAATTTGCATACTCAAATATCTATTTGTCATTCTAATTTGGCTCGAATTTATAAAAATATGAAACAGTATCCTAATGCATTGACTGAGCTTGACTTATCGTTGAAAGGTTGGAAGCTAATTGAAAGTCATGCGGCAAATAATAGTACGTGCAAATCTAATATTAAGGCAATCAAAGAGCAACAATTGGTGTTAAAAAAAGAGGCTGCGCTAGCTTCAACGGATAAGCCAGCATCTCAAGTGGTAATAGGCGCGACTCTTTTTCAACCAAGAGAAACGGCGTCAGCTGTTCAGAAAAAAGATAAAGTTTCGCAGGCGGTAGTGCCGTCTCAGAGCCATTGATCAAGAAGGATCACTTACGTGGATTAGGTGCTTTTTGCCGTAATCCACCGCTGCAAATCTCTGTCATGCTGGCATGACAGAGATTTGCAGTGAGGTTGAGCTCTTACATTGCAACTAAAGTAATTCTTCACTACATTCAGAATGATAGCTTTATTTTTTTCTCAACACCGCCATCGTCAACCGATTCACCGAGATCAATTGTTTCTGTTCGTTCACAATTTCAATACTCCAAACCTGAGTTGATTTCCCTAAATGAAAAGGCTTAGCCGTGCCATAAACAATACCTTCTTTAATAGAACGAATATGATTAGTATTGATATCTAATCCAACACAATAAAACTCAGTGAGATTCACACAACAATTTCCCGCCGTACTGCCAACCGTTTCGGCTAATGTGCACGAAGCACCACCGTGCATGATGCCAACCGGCTGCTTGGTTCGATGATCAACAGGCATCCGTGCAACTAAAAAGTCGTCACCAATTTCAATAAACTCAATACCAAGATAGTCGCCCATGGTATTTTTCCCTCGATCATTAAGGGCTGAAAGCGTCAATTCTGTTTGCCAAATTTTCATGAGGGTCCTTATTATTTACTTCGTCGTTGTCATGCTAGCGAAAGCTGGCGTCCGGTCGCGATAATACATAAGCAGCGTAAAGCCTGGATGCCAGCTTTCGCTGGCATGACAGTATGGGATTGTTATCTTAGTGTTTAAAAGCAGTCATTAATTGATTCACGGCATAATACCCGCCGCCAATTAAGGCATGCTCAGGATTACATAAAACACCTAGTGGATATTCTTCTCGTTGTGTTTGATAAGCAGGGGATGCTTTAATGCCTGCTAAAAAATCTGGACTGTCGAATAAGGGTAAATGTTTTAATGCAACGCCACCTGTTATCCAGATACCGCCTTCGGGCATGAAA
The DNA here is from genome assembly GCA_039936115.1 of Gammaproteobacteria bacterium. GTDB lineage: Bacteria > Pseudomonadota > Gammaproteobacteria > DSM-16500 > DSM-16500 > DATIJJ01. Next base: position 5,418 of record JBDTIZ010000232.1, on the reverse strand, counting down.
ATTAGTTGAATGGTACCAATTAATATTCCCAAGTACCAAGCAAAAGCACTATACATTTCTGTCGCAAGACCTTCGCGTATTTTTTCGCTGACTTGTTCGGGTGTGAGTTTTTCTTGGTTGGGATAGAAAAATTCATAAAGACGAGTCATGCCAGGACCGGAGAGAATTTTTTCAAAGGTGACCGGTTGATGATTAGCTTGTAAAAAGCTAATTAATTCAGCGTGTTGTTTTTGTCGCTCACTATCCGCATGCGGTGGTGCTGTAATTCCGATGTGGCCTATTTCATTTTTTCCGAGCCAAACATCCCCAGAACTAAGTAACGCGCCATCTTTCATACCCAAACCAGTTCCAAGGCCAAGTGCAACACGGCGGCCGTAGTGATTAAAGGGCGCTGAATTTAATTGTTTAATATTCTGAGCGTTATCCATGTAAGAGGTGAACGTTGCGCACACGATTGGCGTGTAATCATGTACTACAGCATACAACGGCCAATTTTGATTTTTTGCAACCTTAGCAAAATGCATAGGGTAGGGATAAACACCCTCATAAATTAACGATTCGCCATTGTACTGGCCTGCAGCACCAATGCAAATTGCATCAGCCGCTGGCATAGAAAATGCGAGCCCTTTTTCCAATTGTCGAATTAGATCTTCCAAGGAAGATGTTTCCTCAATATTAATCGAGAAACGTTGTCGGCAAGTAAATTCTTGTGTGTTTTGATCGTATTCAACAACACCCGCGGCACATTTTGTCCCGCCTATATCCCACGAAATAATATTTTTTATCATGGTTGTTCAACAGCTTGCAGTGTTGGTGCGACTAAAGGTTGAGGTTGTCGACCAATGGATCGTAAAGGTAATCTTTTTCGAATATTATTTTCAATTTCTTCTAAGGTGACACCACATGTTTCAGGTGTTTTGTAATAACAGAAAACAAAACTGATGACGCACATTGACGCGTACATTAAAAAAGTTTTGCTAGGTCCCAGTAGGTTTAATAAGGTTAGGAAAGTTGCGGATACCGCGAAATTCCAAAACCAACAACTAAATACTGCAACACTCATTGCGGCGCCGCGCACTTCTAGTGGGAAAATTTCAGAGACAACTAACCAAAGAATGGCACCTAAGCTGAAAGCAAAGCAAATGATATAACTAAAGGTACAACCCATGGCCACCCAGCGAAGTAGGCTGAGCTGATCTTGCTGATGGAAAACAAGGCTTAATCCAAGCAAACTAATACACATCCCCACTAAACCCGTTAAGAGAAGTGGTCTGCGACCTAGTTTATCCAGGTAATAGATAGCAAAAATAGTGGATAGAACGTTGACCACACCAATCCCGATCGTTGCTAGAATTGAACTGGATGCATCGTGAAATCCGGCCATTTCAAAAATGGTCGGCGCGTAATAAATAATCGTATTGATGCCTGTAACTTGTTGAATAAAGCCAAGCATTGCACCTAAAAACAAGACAGGAAATACCCAAGGAGTGAAAATTTCACGAAAAGAAGCTTTTTTGACTTGTAAGCTGTTTTTGATTTCATTGACTTCTTGCATGACATCGGTTTTAGCACGCAAGCTTTGTAAGGTCTTAATCGCTTTATCGATCATATTTTGTTTGATAAGCCAGCGCGGACTTTCCGGCAGGAAAATCATGCCTATGCTTAATAAGATGGCAGGTACTAGGCCAATCCCGAACATCCAACGCCATGAGCCCTCAAAGCTGGTGAAGGCATAATTGATTAGATAGGAGCAGAGTATACCGATAGTAATAGCTAATTGGTTCAAGGAAACCAATCCGCCTCTTAATTCGTAGGGGGCGATTTCAGCAATATAGAGTGGTGCAGTATAAGAGCCTATACCAATGGCTAAGCCAATAAAAAGGCGGCCCACTAAAATCACATAGACTTGGGACGCAAGAGAGGCAATTATGGTGCCGAAAATGAACAATCCCGATATAACCAACATTAAACGTCGACGGCCAAAACGGTCAGTTAATTGTCCGCTAAAAAGCGATCCAGCCATAGCGCCAAGAAGAACGCTACTGACGATCAATTCTTTCATTTCTGTTGAAAGAACAAAGTCTTTTTGGATAAATAATAGAGCCCCTGAGATGATGCCAGTATCAAATCCAAATAATAATCCTGCTAACGCCGCTATTCCTGAGACGATGTAAATAAGAGTACGTGAGTGTTGGGTTGATTCCATGCGTTTTCCTGTGAAGTTGAAAATTCCCCCGTGTTATTAACATGAATTTAAATAGAGTGCAAGTTGCTGATGTGGTTAGTAATGTGGGAAGGCGATTTAAGAGGGCAGGATAGCTTTTGTAGGGGTGCCCCTATATGTTCGCCCTTGCTAAACTTCAAACTGGCGCCGCAGGGCGAACACATAGGTTCGCCCCTACAAAAAACATTTATCTTAAGCTATACTTCCGGCACCCATTGATATGCCGAGTGCAGTGCAATATGTTACTAGAATTATCCCACCATTTTCTGTTGCCCATTCTATTCATTACAGGTCTAACCGCCGGCACTGTTGATGCAATTGCAGGTGGGGGAGGACTGATTAGTTTGCCTATCCTATTGAGCGTCGGTATTCCACCCCATTTAGCACTAGGGACTAATAAATTCCAATCAACGTTCGGCACTTCAATCGCAGCATATAGCTATTACCGGCATGGCATTATCGATAAACAGAAAATTTTAGCAGGTTTGATTTTTACACTGTTAGGCGCGTTAATCGGCGCGATTAGCATTCAGTACCTGAGTGGCGATATATTAAAAAGAATTATTCCATCCATTCTCTTGGTAGTGTTGATCTATACATTATTTGCCCCTAAAAAACTCAGCGGTTCAGACCTGGCACCTAAACTCAGTGAAAAAACATTTTATCTAATTTTTGGATTAGCTTTGGGATTTTATGATGGCTTCTTAGGGCCGGGCGTTGGATCATTCTGGGTATTTGCTTTTATGTTTTTTCTGGATTTTAGTCTAGTCAAGGCAACTGCATATACTAAAATATTTAATTTAAATACCAATATCGTCGCGCTTATTTGTTTCGCGTTAACCCAACACATTGATTATCGTATAGGTATTTGCATGGCCGCAGGACAGTTAATTGGTGGGAGGTTAGGTGCTTACTTAGCAATTAAAAAAGGCGCTGAACTCATTCGACCTCTATTTGTTTTGGTGGTTTCAGGGACGATTGTTACATTGATTTACAAAAGTTATGCGGGTTCCCGAATGGTGGAACATTTTAACATGGCGACGAAAATTATTTTCTCCTTGATCCTCTTAACAACAATCAGTATGGTTTATATCTGGCGTACTAAAAAACTGAATGAAGTGACTTCATGAAAAATATTATTCCGATTAAAGCATTTAATGATAACTATATTTGGGTTTTTGCAGATACCGCCCCTGATGCAGTTTGGGTAGTTGATCCGGGCGATGCTGCACCTGTGCTCTCTTACTTGAAGAAACAAAATCTTCGATTAGCTGGAATTTTAATTACTCACCATCATCCAGATCATTCGGGTGGTGTTGCAGAGCTGTTGAAAGTTTTTAATCATATTCCAGTGTATGGTTCTGTTAACAGTAAAGTCCCACTGATTTCACATTTTGTAAAAGAAGGTGATGAAATTGTTTGTGGCGAACAGACCTTAAATATTTTAGAGATTCCAGGTCATACGTTAGATCATACAGCGTTTTACAATGATGAAATTTTGTTTTGTGGCGATACGTTATTTAGCGCGGGTTGCGGGCGTGTTTTTGAAGGTACGCATGAACAAATGTACGCATCACTGAAAAAATTGGCGCAACTTCCGCTGACAACAAAAATTTATTGCGGGCATGAATATACGTTGGCAAATTTAAAATTTGCAGAGCATGTTGAACCCGAAAATACATTTATTCGTGATAAAATTTCTGAGCTAACAAAAAAAGTGGCGGAGAATCAAGCAACATTGCCTTCTGTTTTAGGCGATGAAAAAAAGATGAATCCGTTTTTACGTTGTGAAATCGATACGGTGATTCAAGCGGCATCAAAGCAAGCAGGGGAGCAATTGAGTGATCCGGTTGCGGTGTTTGCTTCTATTCGGGAATGGAAAAATCAGTTTTGAATTTAGGAAAATTTGATTTTCTTTGTATGCTTTTGTAGGGGCGAACCTATGTGTTCGCCCAGCGACGCCAGGGCGAAGTACACAAAAAGGCGAACACATAGGTCTGCCCCTACAAAACCAATTCATTTTCAGGTAATATCAATCCCATTATTTAACTCAAAAAAAGAACCGAATTATGCTAGTTACACAAAGACAAGAAGCGATCAAAAATAAAGAAGTTTTCATTTCCTGCGTAGTACCTGTGTATAACGAACAAGCGAATATTGAAAATTTTTTTACAGAGTTAACTCGCGTTTTGCGAACACTAACCCACACATTCGAGATTATTGTTGTGGATGATGGCAGTCGTGATATGACGATTGCAGCAGTTATGCAGCTACCTAAAGAATTCAATGTCAAATTAATCGGGTTCTCACGTAACTTTGGAAAAGAGACAGCATTAACCGCTGGACTAGAACATTGTTCGGGAGATGTTGCAATTATCTTGGATGCTGATTTTCAACATCCCATCGATACCTTGCCAGCGTTTTTAACGCAATGGGGATTGGGTTATGAAATGGTGTATGGTGTGCGTAAAAACCGTGATAATGAATCTAGAATCAAACGAAGCTTAACGCGTTTTTTTTATTGGTTTATGGCGAAAATTACCAAAATTGAAATCCCAAACAACGCAGGGGATTTTCGTTTGCTCGATCGTAAAGTAGTTGATGCGATTAACAGTTTTCAAGAAAGCGCACGATTTATGAAAGGATTATATGCTTGGGTTGGCTTTAAAAAAATTGCTGTCCCATTTGAAGTGCAAAATCGCGCAGCTGGAAAAAGTTCTTGGGGTTTGGGTAAATTAACAGAGCTTGCAGTGACTGGGATCACCACGTTTTCTGATATTCCACTTCGCGTGTGGGGATTCGTAGGTTTTGTTGTCTCCTTAATTTCACTGATTTATGCGGTTTATATTGTGACGGATACTTTAATCAACGGCACTGATTTGCCTGGTTTTCCAAGCTTGATCGTAGCAGTGATGTTTTTGAGCGGTATTCAATTATTGTCGATAGGTATTTTAGGCGAATATATTGCGCGTATTTTTACGGAAGTTAAACGGCGTCCGAAATATATTATTGAAACAAAATATGGGTTTGAGAAATAATTATATAATGGCGTCTGTCACAACACGCACTTTATACCACTTTGTCATCTCGCACTTTACCTTTTTCACCTCGCACTTTACCTTGTTACCCCGCACTTTACCTTGTCACCCCGCACTTTACCTTGTCACCCCGCACTTGTTGCGGGGTCTGGAATA
>JBDTIZ010000231.1:0-5628 GCA_039936115.1 Gammaproteobacteria bacterium | reverse complement strand
CGTACCGCGGCTTGTCCGCGGTATCCAGTCAATTTGGCCTTAATATCTTCGCCACTGCAAAAACCTTAGAACAGATTAATCAAAAGCAAACCAACCCCCAAAATTAATAATCCAATAATAACTTTTTTCCCACCAGGCATAATTTGATTACGCTCCAGATTTAATTTATATCTACCAACGTAAAGCATTGCCAGCGGAATTATAATGAGTAATAGCAAACACAAAATTCCTGCATAACTAAGCGCACGGATAAAGATACCCGGTGAAATAAATACGATTAGTAATGGCGGCAGATAACTGACAGCATACACTAGTAATTTCGATTTAGTATGTGTTGCTGTATTCAAGCCATCAGCAACAAAATTAGTGAGGCAAATTGAAACACCAAGAAATGAAGTGACGGCACAAATTGAAATAAATAATTTGGTAATTTGGGTCGAAATTGAAGTATGTAAAACCAGACTAATACTCTGCATAAGCATAGAGTTAGTTTGCGGAGACGTAATCATGTCAATCAAACCACCTGTACCCTGGCGTGGAATAATGCTTTGAATCACAATAATCCAGACAGTATAAATGAGTAAAGGTAATAGACTGCCAATTAATACCACTTTTTTTAATAGTTTTTGATCGCTATCTAAATAAGTTCGCAAACTGGGGATAATGATGGCAAATCCAAATGAAGTCAGCATTAACATCATTGCATCGTCATGCCATTGATAATCACCTTGAAATGCCCAATTTAAGTTTAAATGACTTGATGTGAGCGCAATTAAAATAAGATAAGCAATTAGTTTAACAGATAATAAACCGCGATTGACAAGGTCAACTGATCCAATACCTCGCCCCACAATAGTGCTTACTATTGCTAAACTGATGAGCGTGGCTAACCATTGAGGTATGTTGATATCGATATTTGTTAACAATGTTTTAAGAATATCACTGGTGCCGGATAAATAAGCGCAGATTAAACTGTATAACAATAATAAATAAATAATCCAAGTTAAAATTTTACCTGGCACACCGAGTGTTGCTCGCGTCATACTAATTAGATCTGTACCGGGTTTTAGCCATAAATTGACTTCCAATAAACTTAACGCTCCCAGGGTCATCACAATCCAACTAGATAAAAGTAACATTAATGACATAGATATATTTTCATGTGCAGTGACGACAGGCAAAGCGAGCATGCCTGCGCCAATCGAGGTACCCAAAATCATTAGTACACTGCCTATCGCTTTTTTATTCATGTGACTTCTCTTATTTAATAAAACAATACGATCATTCAAAACTTGAATGACACAATGTGTTTAGGGTTTGAAAAAAAAATGATGATCTATGCGTGTATCAGTATGAATGCCCTTGGGGGGCAAAATAGAAATAAAAATATGTAAATTGAACAACAGCATCCACTGCAGTATTTGCAGTTGAATGAGCTATCACTAAGCTGTTGTTTTGTAATGCAGTCATATTTTTTTAACTACTAAAAAATAAAAGAGTAAATTTTTTATAACATATTCGGAATGTTTTTGACAAGTTTTTTATGCTTAAAATCTAAACTGATGTTCTTTGTAGGGACGAACATAAGCTCGCCCCTACAAAGATTAATTAAATGACATATCCTCTAGGTTTAACCAACAATTTGTCATTTACATTTTCCATTTGAACAACAGGTGTTGTACCGCAACGTGATGAAAAGAAACTATATATGCTTCTACTCACGGAGCAACCAAATCGAGCTACAGTCGAAACAGCAGCTACACTAAGCGGTGCTGCAATCTTAGCTTGAAGCGGTGTTAAACCGAAAATGTACGCACCTAGTATTTCAACGCCGTAGACGGCGGCGCCATTTACAATAGCTGGAAGTGCAGTGAGGCACGCTCGTGCAACACATTCCATGTCATCGTCATAATTAGTCCGGTAAAATTTTTTATAAATACAATTCATTGATAATCCAACCGGAGTACCAATCACTAAGCCAAAGGTTGCGCCTGTCAATAAATCCATTCCAACTGCCAGTTTGGTTTGTAAAGCATCAGCAGCCAATCCAATACCGCCAGCAATAGCGCCACCTAACGCGCCTGCGAATGATGCATTCGCACATTCAGTCGTGATGCATACACTGCACGCATCATCATCATCAACGTTTAAATCAGAGGAAGTATGGGATCTTTGTAAATTAGTTAGCATTGAATATCCTTTTCAATAATAGATTAAATGAGTTTGCAATTTTAACTGAGGGAAGCTTAAGAGAAGCTTAAGAGATGGGAATCGAATATAATTGAACAACAAAAGATCTGTTATTCCCGCGAAGGCGGGAATAACAAGGCTTTTCAAAATCAATGAAATAGAATCTAACCATCAACCGTTTCAGGTTTTTGCACCGCAAGCCTAGAATCTACTTGTTTAACACCACGAATAGATTTAGCAAATTTAATCGCATTATCAGCTTCTGTTTGAGTATCCACTGTGCCAGTCAGATGAGCGACACCATTGACTGTTTCAACGTCAACACCCATAACAGCAATATCTTTGTCAGCAAAAACTTTTTCACGTATATATTTAAGTTTTATTTTGGTTGTAATTGTCGTATCTGTCATACGATGTTTACTTTGTATCGCAGTGAGTTTTGCAGTAATAACATCTTCAACGCCTGTTGCCATTTCTGCAATTTGAATTAATCTAATCGCTTCAGCATCAGTATCGACTTTACCTGCCAAGGTAACAATACCACCTTTGCTAGAGATTGAAATTTTTAAACCTGCGGTTGTTTTATCGGCAGCAAATAAAGCCTTAAGGTTCGGAACAATTTCAGCATCAGTGGGTAAATCAGCACTAGCAAAAATTGCAGGAGTGAAAGTTAGCGCGGAAGTTAAAATAAATTTTTTAACAATGTTCAAAATGCTCATGATAATCCCTTATTTGTACTTAGATGACTTGTAACTCTGCATCCACTGTCGTAGTTGTTTGATCTTCTACACCAATCATTTTTTCACTTTTTGCAATCAAAGTCGTCGCAAAAAGATCACCGGCAACATTTGTCATCGTTTGTGCCATATCATTAAATCGATCAACACCCGCTATAATGGGCATTGCAGCCAAAGGTACACCAACTGATGTCATGACCGCACTCATCACAATTAATCCTGAGCCTGGAATCGCGGCAGCGCCTGCTGCTGCAAAAACGATAGTGATAACTAAGGTAAAATATTGTGACAATCCAAGTGTAATACCAAAAAGATTTGCAGAAAAAATAGTTGCAACACTAAGATAAATCGCCAGACCATTTAAATTTAAAGTTGCACCCAAGGGTAGTAAGAAATCCGACACGCTACGGTTAATTTTAAGGTTTTCACGGGCACAGCGCATAGTGACTGGTAAGGTTGCAGCACTACTAGAAGTAGTAAATGCAGTGATTAATGCCGAACTCACACTGCGAAAAAAAACTTTTGGATTAATTCGATTAAGGATAAGTCCAGATCCATAAATGACAATAATTAAAATGCCGCAACTGAGATAAACAGCGCTAACAAATTTTATCAAAGGTAATAATGCAGTAATTCCATAATGCCCAATAACACTTGCAATCAATGCAAAGACGCCGTATGGCGCGAATCCAACAACCAATTGAGCAAAGCGGAACACAACATCAGAGAGTGAAAGAAATAAATCTTTCACAGGTTTTCCTTTATCTCCCACCAGTCGTAATGCAAGACCAAATAAAAATGCAAAGAATAAAATCTGCATCACATTATTAGTTGCGAATGCTTGCACAGGACTGGTGGGTACAAAATTAATTAACACTTCACCGAGTGAAAGTGTATGTGTCGCGACCGTTTCGGGTACTTTGTCAGTTGCTGAAAATAGAAAACCATGTCCAACATTAAGTCCTTTAGCAATTAAGATACCGATAGTTGCTGAGATTGCCATCGTGCAACCGTATATTCCTAATGCTTTTATTAGCATTTTTCCCATCTTGCTAATGTCTTGGATGGAAATGACCGCGCAAACAATCGCTGTCATTACAACTGGGACAACTAACATTTGAATCATACGAATAAAAATCAGACCGACAGGTTGAAGATAAACTGCTTTATCTTTCAAAATTAAACCTGTCAAAATGCCTGCAATTAGCCCGCAGATAATCTGTTTCCAACCAGCTAATTTGAACCATCCTTTCAGAATTTTAGTCATCACGCTCAGTATCCCCTTAGCACAAATACGACAAACTGATTAATATTTTACCACAAAATATAGCCAATAACTGACTTATTAGAGAAAAAGTATACAGAAAATAGTGAGTAAAATCAGTATATTTCATTTTTATCTAGGATATTCGGGCTTATTTTAAGAATTTTATCTAGGCTATAGATCATATGTTTATTTTCAATTGACCGCAATGATCTGTCCTATACTGTAAATAATAGCCATCTATGAGTGTGAAGTGAGGTGATTTATGACTTCATCACGGACGGGGAAGGTTATTGATATTAAAGACCTTGTTCAATATAACAAGGGCACAGTAACGACTTGTCAAAAGGATTGGTGTAGGTTCAGTAATATTATAAAACTAAATGGATTCTTAGTATCCGATTTGATTGTGATTGAATACCTCCTCCAAAAGAATAATTTATCTGGTAAGGATGCAGAAAACTTCAGACAGGAGTGCATGCAGCAACTATCTCAAAACACAATTCCTGAAGTGATGCTAAAAGATGAAAATCGCGAAGCTGCACTTGAAATGATTAAACATGGAAATTTTTTAAGGAAGATTTGGGAGATTTATTTAATCGATTCTTCGATGTCCAGCGGAGAAAAAAAAGCTTTTTTAGATTTTTTTGAACAACATTTACATCAGGTAGCATTCCATCTTTGCTTTATGCTGATTGGTATACTAGAGCTTCAATAAATATGCACCAATTTAGTGTGCGCCAGCAAGAAGACGATAAAATTAAAAACTGGGAATTGAATTTTAATCCGAAAACCCAAATGGTCAGCATAAAAGAAACTGTGACTATCCATCAAATATATGACAATAAAGCTAAAGATCCTAGACAACCAGTTGTACTAGATAAAAAAAATCCTTTGATTGAAGGTTCGCTAACGCATGAAGTATTTCTCAATCCTCGCGGTAAATATTATGAAGTAAAAATCAGGCGTTTTGAACCAGTGGTTACAATTTGTGATAAGTATGTAAAGGGAGTTTTGTTTTCACCTGTCAAGCAAGAACAAGAAATACAATTAATTTTAGCCGAACTAATAGGATGTAAGATCATGAAGTGTTGGAGACTAGAGGTGATGCATGCAACATAAATACTCTGAAGGTGATTTTGCCGAAGTTTAACATACAAAAAGCAAATACAGTGATTGCAGAGGCGAAGGTACCTGTTGTAAAGAAACATATCTAATTAAAAATTGTGTACTCTATTTATTGTCATAATCCCGCGCTTGTTTCTGTCAACCCGCACTTTATATCACTCTGTTATCACATTTTTTACCACTCCGGTCATGCCACACTTTATATCACTCTGTCATCCCGTTTACACCACCCTGTCATCCCGTTTACACCACCCTGTCACCCCGTTTATATCACCCTGTCACCCCGCACTTGTTGCGGGGTCTGGAATA
>JBDTIZ010000230.1:0-3709 GCA_039936115.1 Gammaproteobacteria bacterium | reverse complement strand
ATTAAGTGACAATAAAACCTGGGTTGCTTCGCTCGCGCTCGCAATGACGGTGGTTAAGGAGGGGGCATCTTTGATCAATTTGGCGCGAGCTAGCATTCCGTGACAAAATTATCCGGGATAGGTTATTTTGTTATGACACAAAAATATTTCATAGGATGCAACCACATGAAAGCCCACATCATCACCCAATTCGGCGATCCTTCTGTATTCAAAATCGCAAACATCTCAAAACCAGAATTAAAACCCGGTCATGTCATTTTGCAAGTCAAAGCCACCAGCGTGAATCAAATTGATTGTAAAATTCGTAGCGGCGCGGTTCCTGATATTGCACCAAACTTCCCCGCTGTTCTACATGGCGATGTCGCCGGAATCGTGGTCGCCGTCAGCAGCGATGTCTTGCATTTTAAAATAGGCGATGAAGTCTACGCCTGTGGTGGCGGAGTAAAAGGAACAAGCGGTGCATTGGCAGAACTCATGTTAGTCGATGCTCATCTCATTGCAAAAAAACCTAAAAAAATTTCCATGTCAGAAGCTGCAGCATTACCGCTTGTCTCAATCACAGCATGGGAAGGATTATTTTTAAAAGCCCGCTTGCAAGCCGGTCAAACTATTTTGATTCATGGTGGTGTTGGCGGAGTAGGTCATATTGCCGTGCAATTAGCACGCGCCGTCAAAGCAAAAGTATTCGCAACTGTTACGTCTAAAGAAGATTTTTCTTTAGCAAAAAAATTTGGTGCACTCGATGTGATTAATGCCAAAGACGAAACCGTTGACAGTTATGTGCAGCGTTTAACACACGGCAAAGGTTTTGATATTATTTTTGATACCGTAGGCGGCACTAACTTAGACCGCTCATTTGCTGCAGCAGCCATCGATGGAACCGTTGTTACCACAGCCGCGCGCTCAACGCATGATTTAACACCTTTGCACAATAAAGGCTTAAATTTAGATGTGGTCTTTATGCTGAATCCTCTGCTCAAAAACCTGAATCGCGCCAAACAGGGTTTTATTCTAAAAGATCTTGCGGCTTTAGTGGATGAAGGTGCGGTTAGGCCCTGGGTTGACTCGCATTCGTTTGTGTTTGATCAGATCAGTGAGGCGCATGCGTTGTTGGAATCAGGTCAGGCACGGGGGAAGGTGGTTTTGAATAATCAGTAGGGGCGAAAAATGCTACAAATAAAGATGCATAGCATACGCTCCTAAGTTAAAATGGTGACCATTTTAGGAGCCTCCCAGCATGAAGATTCTTTGCGTCATTCCCAGCCGAATTGCCTCGACTCGCATTCAGCGCAAACCCTTATTGCCTATTCAAGGCAAACCGATGATTCAGTGGGTTTATGAGAATGCAGCGTGCTGTAATGTATTAACTGATGTCATTGTCGCAACTGATAGCGAAGAAATTGCCGATGTAATTCATCGAGTTGGTGGTAAAACAATGATGACAGATCCCGCACTTGCAACGGGTTCTGATAGAGTAGCGGCTGTTGCTGAACAACATCCTGAAATGGATGTCATCATTAATTTACAGGGCGATGAGCCGTTTATTCGCGCTCGCATGCTGGAACAACTTGTAGCGCCCTATCTTGCCGGTGAATTACCCGAGATGACCACACTCGCGTCTCCATTAGATATGAATAGCAAATATCGAGAACCTGGCGCCGTTAAAGTCATTACCGATCTCAATGGAAACGCGCTTTATTTTTCCCGTTCACCTATTCCTTATTTTCGTACCGAACATCGTGCGCCGGTTTATCATCACATGGGATTATATGCTTATCGCCGTGACTTTTTGATGGTTTACAAAACACTGCCTCAAACGCCCTTAGAAAAAATCGAAAGTTTGGAACAATTGCGTGTGCTGGAACACGGATACAAAATTCGCGTTTGTTTAACGGAAGATAAAACGCTTGAAATTAATACGCCAGAAGAATATGAATTGGCACAGACGTTTCAGTACGCAACCTAAGCGGAAAAAATTATGACAAAACATCTGCCCACCCAACCCATTGGTATTTTCGATAGCGGCATTGGCGGCTTGACCGTTGCTCATGCGATTGTGAAACACATGCCAAATGAACATATTGTTTATTTTGGCGATACTGCACATTTGCCTTATGGTGATAAATCACCGACAACGATTCAAGCGTATTCGATCAAAATTGCGCAGATGTTATTGCAACAACAATGCAAATTAATTTTAATTGCGTGCAATTCTGCATCGACCGCCGCTTATGAATTAATCAAGGAGTATGTCGGAAGTCAAGCTATCGTCATGAATGTGGTTGACCCGACCATTCAATTATTGCGTGATCAATATGCGAATAAAAAAATTGGTTTGATTGGTACTAGGCAAACGGTTAATTCAAATGTTTACCAGAAAAAAATAGCCGAATTGAATTGCGGAATCCAGCTCACATCGCGCGCGACGAATTTGTTGGCATCTGCTATTGAAGAATTTGGAAACAATGGTGTGACAGATAGTTTAGTTCAAGAATATCTTTCGCATGCGAGTTTAAATGATATCGATGCGTTAGTGCTCGCTTGCACACATTACCCTGTGGTTAAACAAAAAATTTCTGCTTTTTTTCAGCATAAAATTGAAATTGTTGATCCGGCTGATACAGTCGCTAAAGCTGTTAAGAGTCGGTTGTTGCAAGATAAATTGATTAACGATAGTGGATTGGGTGCTAAGCAATTTTTTATTTCTGATTACACGGAATCATTTGCGGCGGGGACTAGGATATTTTTTGATGAGAAAATTACGTTAGAACATTATCCGTTGTGGGAATGATTTTATACCCCCTCTCCCCAGTGTGCAGCCGGGTACAAAAATATCGCTTCATCTTTATAATCTTTGGGAAAAAATTAATGAACTACCGCCATACCTATCACGCCGGCAGCTTTACCGATGCTTTCAAACACATTGCATTAATCGCCTTAATTCAATCTTTACTACACAAAGACACACCGTTTTGTTATCTAGAAACTCACGCAGGAATTGGTAGTTATGATTTGCTTTCAGTTACCGCCCAAAAAACTAAAGAATTTGAAATGGGTGTTAAAAAAATATTTACTGCTACCAATCCTCCTGCATTGATACAAGATTATTTATCTTGCATCAAAAAATTAAATCCCGATGAAGCACTTCGACATTATCCAGGATCACCGTATTTCGCACAGCATTTTATGCGTCCCGATGATCGCGCAGTGTTATCTGAATTACATCCTGACGATGCACACACACTTAAAAGATTTTTTGCACGCGACAAACAAATCAGTGTGCATGCTCAAGATGGTTATCAAAGTTTAGTCGCTTTTTTGCCGCCGAAAGAACGAAGAGGCCTAGTGTTGATTGATCCGCCGTATGAAAAACCCGATGAACTCATGTCACTGCCACGCATTCTCGCTCAAACTATTAAGCGCTGGGACACCGGTATTTATGCTGTTTGGTTTCCGATTAAAAATCGGTTGCAGATCGATAGATTTTATCGCGAGCTTAAAACAAAAATTTCACGACCGATGTTGTTTAGTGAATTGTGTATTTATCCAGAAGATGTTGCGCAACAATTAAATGGCTGTGGGATGGTTATCATTAATCCGCCGTGGCAATTGGATTTGCGTTTGAAAGAAATATTGCCTTGGTTGTGGAAGACATTGAGTGTTGATAAGCAAGGACACTTTAGGGTTGAGTGATTTGCTGATGATCCTA
>JBDTIZ010000229.1:0-6199 GCA_039936115.1 Gammaproteobacteria bacterium | reverse complement strand
TAAATAATAATAAATACATTTTATTTTTTTAATGATTTTTTATGTTTTAATTCCAGACCCCGCAACAAGTGCGGGGTGACAATGAATGGTGAGTCAATTTGGCCTTAATAAACTTCTAATGTCATATGTTTATTATAAAAAAAGGAACTTCATGCAAATCAGTGAGATGAAAATAGGCAGCAAAGGACGAATCACCGGGATGCTCTCGGGAGATGCGCTTTATCGACATCGATTAATATCTATGGGTTTGCTGCCGGGTACCGAATTTATTGTCTCAAGAATTGCACCGTTAGGTGATCCAATTGAAATTACCGTTCGCGGGTTTGCTTTAAGTTTGCGGAAAGGAGAAGCCAGTATCCTAACAATTGAAAAGGTACCGGCATGACTCTTGATAAAAATCATTCTTCTTCCAACGAAAAATCTTTTACGATTGGCCTGGTCGGCAATCCCAATTGCGGCAAAACCACTCTCTTTAATAGCTTAACCGGCGCGCGCCAACATGTGGGCAATTGGCCGGGAGTGACAGTTGAACGTAAGTCTGGCTTGTTTAGTTATCAAGACAAAACAATTGACGTGATTGATTTACCGGGGACATATTCTTTAACCATCATTGACGAATCTTCTTCCATCGATGAACGCATTGCCTGTGACACTATTTTAAATCGCGATGCAGATTTAATCGTGAATATTTTAGATGCGAGCAATCTTGAACGTAATCTCTATCTCACTCTGCAATTACTCGAAATGCGCGTGCCCATGATTATTGTGGTTAACATGATGGATGTTGCACGACACCGCGGAATGCGTTTGTCTTTAGATGTGTTAGAAAAAAAATTAGGTTGCGCTGTGGTGCCATTGGAAGCGCACAAAAATAAAGGCATACAACATTTAAAAAAGATAATCGTTGAATCCGTTCAACCTAACAAGCCTCAAACAACCGCGATTTCTTATCCAGACGTCATTGTAAAATCTATTCAAACTATCGCTGAAAAAATCACCCCATTTCCTGCGGCACATGATCATTGGCTGGCGACTCGTTTGCTTGAAGACGATGTTTACGCGCGAAGATTAGTTGATTCAAGCGTGTTGCCAATTGTCATAGAATGTCAAACAAACATTCGCGCTGTCACGAATGAAGACACTGATATTTTAATCGCTGATGCGCGTTATCGTTTTATTCAACAACTGATTGCAAGCTGTCTGGAAAAAAATTCCAAACAACGGATGAGTTGGACGGCGCGTATTGATGCGATTATTTTAAATCGCGTGCTCGGTATTCCGATTTTTTTAAGCATGATGTATGTCATGTTTTTTTTCGCCATCAATATTGGCGGTGCGTTTCAAGATTTTTTTGATATTGGTAGCGATACTATTTTTGTGGAAGGCGCAGCACAATGGATGATGCATTTGGGGTTGCCTAATGGGTTGATTGCATTGTTAGCCCATGGTGTGGGTAAAGGTATTAACACAACAATGACATTTATTCCTGTGATTGGTGCAATGTTTTTATTTCTCGCATTTCTCGAAGATTCTGGTTACATGGCGCGCGCGGCTTTTGTAGTCGATCGTGTGATGCGCGCATTAGGATTGCCAGGAAAATCTTTTGTGCCGATGATTGTTGGTTTTGGTTGTAACGTGCCAGCAGTGATGGCAACGCGCACACTAGAAAACAAGCGCGATCGTATCCTTACCGTGATGATGAGTCCATTCATGTCCTGCGGTGCACGACTTGCTATTTATGCTGTATTTACCGCAGCGTTTTTCCCCGTCGGCGGACAAAATGTCGTTTTTCTTTTGTATATTATTGGGATTGGCATGGCCATGTTGACTGGGCTTATGCTTCGCAAAACTGTTTTGCAAGGTGATCCTGCACCGTTAGTGATGGAATTGCCACCGTATCATTTACCTGGTGTGAAAACATTGTTTTTGCATGCATGGCAGCGATTGAAAGGTTTTATATTTCGCGCAGGAAAATTAATCGTGCCAATTTGTGTGTTGATAGGCGCGTTAAGCACCTTAAATATTGATGGATCCATTAATGCCGGTGGTGATGCAAATTCATTATTGTCAGCTGTGGGACGATTGGTCACGCCGATTTTTGCACCGATGGGAATTCATCAAGACAATTGGCCGGCGACGGTTGGTTTAGTCACAGGTGTGCTTGCGAAAGAAGTTGTCGTTGGCACGTTGAATGCACTCTATAGTCAGATGGGGCATTTAAGTGTTGTGCAAGCAGGCGCGTTTCATTTTTGGAGTGGGTTGCACGCTGCCGTGTTATCTATTCCAGCTAATTTTAGTCAGTTAGGACAATCACTGGGTAATCCGGTGCTTGCAAAAGCGCCGGTGCATACGTTGGCGCAAGGTGTTTATGGTTTAATGTATCAGCGTTTTGATGGACAAATCGGTGCGATTGCGTATTTGTTATTTGTGTTGTTGTATTTTCCCTGTGTCTCAACAACGGCTGCGATGCTGCGTGAAGTCAGTCGTGGCTGGACTGTTTTTTCGGTGCTTTGGTCAACGGGCACAGCGTATTGTGTGGCAGTTGGATTTTATCAACTAGCAACTATCGCAAGACATCCGTTGTCGTCAGTGTTGTGGGTGAGTGGTTGCGTCGGCGCATTATTTTTAACGGTGTTTAGTGTGCGTGAATATGCTCGATCATCTCTACGAATAAGCGTGACTAAAAAAATCGTAATGGAGGGAGTATGAATTTAATTGAAATTAAAAATTATTTGATGCGAGTTCGAATTGCGAGTCTTTCTAGTCTTTGTGTTTATTTTAATTGTGATTCAGATTTGTTGCGCTGCATGTTATCGCACTGGACGAAAAAAGGTTGTGTGCGGAAATTTGCAAAGTCAGAGGCGTGTGGCGGTGCGTGTGTGAAATGTGGCCCGCAAATGATGGAAATTTATGAGTGGTTAGAGCCTATCGTTTAGTAGGAGCCCCTTCTCTTTCCAACCCTCTCCTCCCATAAAATAGGCATTTTTACGCCGTCATTGCGAGCGCGAGCGAAGCAATGACGGCGCCTATTTTAAAAGTGTTACCGATGTCTTGTCCCTATACAGCTTTTTGTGGAGGGATGCGTCGATCTTTCAGGGACGAATGTATGTGTTCACCCTGGTAGACTTCAAATTCCCACCCGCTATACTATATAAATATCAAATCAACTTTATATAAGGCATAGCAATGGCAGACGCGCCTAGTTCTCTAGTCTTAAACAAACCCATCTCAGCTCAAGTCGTGAATGAGGGTGCAACTTACGGCCCGCTGAATCTTGCTAGTTTTATTCAAGACTCTAAAGGCGAAAAAATTTATTTTCGTGCCGAAATTTTAGATGGTAGCCCACTTCCTAAAGGCTTGATCTGTACGACAGAAGGCATCATCAATGGCATACCTGCCAAAAATACCCAGGGTGCATATCGAATTGTTGTTATCGCTGTAACCGATGAAGCGGAAGAACTGACGGCTGAATTTGATTTAACAATCAAAGCCAGAATTTCTCTCGATGAAACGGAGTTATTTCGAAAACTCAAAGCTGAAGTTTGGGAAGCGTTGGGAAAAAACCTGCCTTTACCCGAGATGAGCGATGTGTTAAGTCGTCCCATTACTGCAGTTGAAATTTATTATCTGTTACAACGTTTCGCAACACTTACCATTTGGGATGTGTATAACCTGAATTATCCAGGCGAAAAAACAGTCTTAAACTTAGAGGGCGCCAATCCGCATTACACAATATATGACCGAGGTTGTTGTCTTGTGGGTGCTCCCAAAGATTTATTTTCCCATGAACGAACCTTGGAAGATGCTCTTCAAGCAGCCCGAGTGATGGCGCGGGAGGTCTATAAACGCGGTTGGGTTATAGAATTTGCAGGCTTCGATAAAATGGTTCGCGCAAGCTGGGTTGAGTTGCAACATTTGGCGGATAAACATGGTAAGGCATTGGAAATATTACATTATGATCCCTCACCGGAAGATCGAAAGATCTATGCCGTTCAAGCCAAAACTAAGGGCTCTACACCTTCAATTTAATTGATTTTTGAGCAGCTCGGACAAATTAGTGTATAATTTATGTATTATTAACTCAATTTAATGAGTGGGAGTTGTTATGGGCGCAAGCGGACCAAAAGTAGTCGATATGAAAGCGATAGAAAGCAAGATGGCTGACATCAAAAATAAATTAGCTGAGGCTAAGGGTTTAGCAGGGACAGGCAAAGGTCTTGTTTATGAGTATAAGAATCAAAGCGAGAGCCGTTTAGCAGAACAAGCAAAAGCGTTTAAAGACGACGCAATGAGTGAAATTAAAGCGCTTGGATTAACTAATGATGCTGACCGAATTGAATTAGAAGAAAAAACTAGAGCGATAAGCGATAGTCTAAATAAAGCATTAGAAAAAGAATATGTGCGGATGTCTAGTGCAGAGACAAAGCCGGGTGAGGAATGGCAGGCGGCAAGATGGAATAAAATATTTTCAGATGCAAAAGACCAGCTTACAGCAGCTGTTGCCGCACTTCCGCCAGCTGAAAAAACAAAGACTGATGGTTTTGTGGCTAAAAGAAATGAAAAGCTCGATGAGATAAAAGATGAAGGCTTACAAAACGAAACTGATAATTTAGTTGGGAGTTCAAAAAAGTGGGTCGAGCGTAATAAAATTGTGAATATCGACCTTCAGGTGAGAAAAATCTTTTATCCAGAAACTTACAAAACAGACACGAAGGATATCTTCAGAGCGATGGGCACCAAGCCTGTGTCAGCAGCTGATGACTTGGATGCATCAGGTCTAGCTGTGCTCGGAAGCACTGATCTAGATCGGGATGCAAGAGCGAAGCTCAATGCCTTAGTTGAATCAACAGAAATGTTTTTTCAAAGTGATAAATACAAAGGAATTTCATATGAAATAGATAAAGACGGTGCTGTAAAAATTACCAACGGAATAAAAGCAAGCTGGAAACTGTTTGGAGAAGATGAAACAAAATATGTGCATGCCGTCAGAGGACAAATTGAATGCTTCATGCAAAAACTTGGTATCAAGCCAGGAGATTCAGTCGTTGTTAGTTACAAAGACCCAGGTATATTTAAAAGAGCAGATCAACTTCCAAGAGTCTTAATTATGTTTGAGATGCTGAAAGAAAAAGGGCTAAATGGAAAATTAGATCCAGCGATGCGTGCACGATTAGAGGTATTAAAAGGGGAAGGTACGGGCGTTAAAACCATTGATAAAATATTTAAACTAGAAAGCGAGATGCAAGATAATTTAGCCAATGCAAAACTTATCGGTAAAAACCGTGATGAAATGCAGACAAAAGTGGATGAGGCACGAGACAATCTAGCGAAGAATGGTGTTGCTAAAGCTCAGTTGAAAGCCAAGGTTGCAGAGCATAAAGCTGCTGTTGCAAAGCATAAAACTGATACTGCAGCGGCTGTTGCTGCCTCAACACCACCGCCAGCACCGCCAGGAGATTTGGGTGCTTCCGCTGTTTTATCGCCTACTGACCATGCTACTAAATATCTACCGCTAGATGAGGTAGGCAAGCTAGCAATAGTTAAGCAAGAGTTAAAGGCGCTTCATGAAAGAGTAGAGCAGTCTAAAAGAGCTCAAGACATTGTTGATAAACAGCTTGAAAAAATGACAGCGTTTTTGGATAAGGAAGCAAGTCCTGAAGCAAATGCATTTGGGTTTGATGAGAAGCAAGCTGGTTTTACTGAGCAAGTTAAGGAGCTGCGCTCATTACAAGCAGACAACGTTATAGAGCTAGAAGATCTTACGAATAGGTCAAGCGCTTGGGAAGCAGAGATGAAAACATTGTCTACTAGCGCATTAATTACGGGAGATACTGCCCAGAAAAAACTTTTTGATGACAGTGCGCTGCAGTTGGCAACGGATAAAACTACAATTGCTGCGACTACAACTAAAGCTAAAGATGATGCGCCATGCACTAAATTTGAAGCTGATTTAAATGCGAAAGCAGTTGAGGCAAAAGATGCTAGGGAAGCGATCCGTCCCAAGTAGTTTTTTGTGAGAAGTCAGGAAGACGGGAAAACACACTGTCATTTCCGCGAAGGTGGACGCCGTCATTGCGAGCGCGAGCGAAGCAATTATACTGTCACCCCGCACTTGTTGCGGGGTCCGGGTTTTAAAAATTCATTCTTATTTTTTTTAATGATTTTTTTATGTTCTTAATTCCAGACCCCGCAACAAGTG
>JBDTIZ010000228.1:0-7117 GCA_039936115.1 Gammaproteobacteria bacterium | reverse complement strand
GGCTTGTCCGCGGTATCCAGTCAAATGGGCATAGACTTCTCGCGCACGCATAGAAATTATAGAATAGATATATCTGCTTGCGAGAAACAATTCGCCTACCCACACCATTTGCCACCATTGGTTATTTGACAATACCCATGCGACTTCTTATAGTTGATGCCAATTAACAGGGAGACGCATATGGCTGGCAAAAAAGCAAAACTTACTATTGAAGGTAAGGAAATTGAGCTGGATGTACTAACAGGAACATTAGGTCCTGAAGTGATCGATGTGAGCACTTTAGTAAAAAGCGACTATTTCACTTATGATCCAGGGTTTGTTTCAACCGCCGCGTGTGAATCCAAAATCACTTTTATTGATGGGGACAAAGGTATTCTGCTTTATCGCGGGTATCCAATCGATCAACTCGCCCTGAAATCCAATTTTCTTGAAGTCTGTTACTTACTACTGAATGGTGAACTGCCAGATGCTGACCAATACGTAGACTTTCAGAAATCAATCAATCGCCATACTATGGTGCATGAACAAATTCGTAACTTTTTTAATGGGTTTCGTCGTGATGCGCATCCTATGGCTGTTATGGTGGGCGTTGTCGGTGCGTTATCAGCTTTTTATCATGATACCTTAGACATAAAAAATCCCGAACATCGCCAGATTTCAGCACTCCGGTTAATCGCCAAAATGCCGACGATTGCGGCTATGTGTCACAAATATTCGATTGGCCAACCATTTATGCCGCCACAAAATAAAATGTCATATGCAGAAAATTTTCTGCATATGATGTTTGGCACGCCGTGTGAGGAATATACGCCGAATCCCATTTTAGTGAGAGCATTAGACCGTATTTTTATCTTGCATGCCGATCACGAACAAAATGCTTCAACCTCAACTGTTCGTCTTGCAGGTTCTACCGGCGCCAATCCATTCGCCTGTATTTCATCAGGTATCGCTGCACTTTGGGGGCCCGCACACGGTGGCGCTAACGAAGCCGCTTTAAATATGTTGCATGAAATTGGTGATGTGAGTCGTATTCCTCAATTTATTGCTCGAGCAAAAGATCCCAATGATAAATTCCGTTTAATGGGTTTTGGTCATCGCGTGTATAAAAATTATGATCCGCGCGCTACAGTAATGCGTGAAACGTGTCATGAAGTATTGGATGCTGTTGGCGCACATAATGATCCCCTTTTCAAAATTGCAATGGAATTAGAAAGAATCGCATTAGAAGATGAATATTTTGTAGAAAGAAAACTTTATCCAAACGTCGACTTCTATTCAGGTATTACATTAAGTGCGATTGGTATTCCGGCTAATATGTTTACCGTGATTTTTGCTTTGGCCAGAACAACAGGCTGGATTGCGCATTGGAATGAAATGATCAGTAGTCCTTATCGTTTAAGCCGTCCAAGACAACTTTATACGGGCGCAACAGAAAGGGATTTTATTTCCGTGACTGATCGAAAATAAAATTTATGTTGTCAAAATATCAGAGAAATAAAGTTTCATTGGAAGAAGATAAACAAAAACCACAAGCTAATTACACAAAATATGACGCTGACAAAGATGAAATTCTCACAGCATTTCATTCGAATTTTGAAAAGCCGATTATTAAAGTCCTTGACGATTATTTACAGCACGGCACGCCAGAAGATGAAAAAATCTGCTGGCTTAGAATAGCTCAGCGAACGAATGCAGAGCACGAGGTTTTAAAACCATGGCTGCTAGTTAGATTTTCTGATGTAGAAGATTCTATGCTGGAAAATGGCTTACCGTTTTTACCTCATGAGCAATCTATCGCTGTCGTAAAACAAAATCAAAAAATTCTAAGCGCTGAATCATTAGATGATGCTCACGTTCAACAAGGCAATGAATTTTTATTATCTCGCGAGGACAAGTCGGAATTCTCCTATGAGATCAGAAATTGGTTATTACTAGCAAAATTGTATAGCTTATCTGAGTCAGGAGATTCGATACTTTTTAAAAAAGATCTACGTAAAGCAAGCAAGTGCTTTGAACGAATATTTAAATTATGTCCTCTGTATTCATTACCATTGCGAATTATCATCGATTACCTTTTTAAAATAAGTTATCACATAGACGACAATCGCGGGACAATAATTCAATATATAGAACAATTGGCAAAAGATAAAACCAGAGCTGACTTTTGGCAAGCGCGATACTTTCTAAGTTCTTTTGAAGGCGATGAAGCTATTGAACCCGCGCTTCGAGAAGGTGTCGCACAAAATGAAACACAGGCATATTTGTCGCTTGGGAATTTTTTGAAAAATAATAATTTTAAAGACGAAGCATATACCTGTTTCGCAAAGGCCGCCAAACAAGGTTCTTCACATGGATTGATACGTTTGATAGAGCTATTGTTATATGATCAAATTTTTAAGCATCAAAGCATTACTTCAGAGACGCCATGTGTAAACATTGCAAAAGCTTATGCGAAAGCAGCTTCAGAGCGTAGAAATGAGTCAGGACTTTACTATTATGCACAAATATTAGCAGCGGAGAATTCAGCTGCTTCCGCATCACAAGCGTTAGTTTGCTATGCAGAGAGAGCTAGAGTAGCAAGCTACTACGATGAACGTGAACTCATACTTATTGCCAATGCAAACAAATCCAATCTGAGCAGCTCTTTCTGGCATAAGCATCTATCAAGTAAAAAGAGTAAAGAAATGAGGCAACATCTAGGATCAGGATATCAATGGGCCGGTCTGTTAAGCGATGAACAAAGAGCACAAGCAGCTTACTTGGCAGTTAAGGGAGCTGATTATTGGTTGGCTAAAAACCCTATCTTTATGAATAAAATTTCTGCCGAAGTGGGTGATCCCAGAGAACACTTTCGCAATCTCGCTAAATCACAAATGGATGCGGTGCAGACAGTCACTGCTCATGTTTCGCAAGAAAACATTATTGCTTGTTTTCCTCCAGAACATAAGGATGATGCGGATGCTTTTATTGCCGCAATCGTAAATAAGCTGATGCAGACTTATCCGTTAATACACGCACATTTAAGAGTTAATGTTATTGCCGAACTTACGCTTGAGTATTTGGCAGATTCAAAATATGTAGAGAAAGTCGTCAATAAATATCTTGTGAGTAAAACACAGCATTCCAGATGGAAATTATGGAAACGTAAGGAAAGTCAAACTCATACTGAAACACCTTCATCAATCTTGAATAATAATAGAAGCCCGAGTTAGATGGGAAAGAATTTTGCGAAAGCTTCCGATGTGTTCACTAGGTAGCAATAGCGCGTGATAAAAAGGGCGAACACATAGGTTCGCCCCTACAAAATTAGTGATGATGACGACGAGGCATGTCTTTCATATTTTCGTCTTTGTAGATAGGTTTAGGATTATTACCGCCGATTAAGAATTTGATACCAACAGTTAATAAGACATCATTTTTACCGCCAGACAGTGTATATAGGTCTCTTACATCAGCACCCAGCGCAATTGAATCAGCTATAAAATAGTCTGCACCAATACCTAAATTTACATTTATTTGATCTGTTGGATTAGATCCGCTTGGTTTTAAACTGGTAACACCAATGCCGCCCAATGCGTAAGGTGCAAAATTTCCATATGTGTTAAAGCGATAAACACCATCTACGAAATATTGAAATCCATGAACGCCTTGATTTGGGGTAGCGTCTTTTGTATCTGTATTAATGAGATATGCGCCAGCCATGATTCCCCATCGGTTATTAAAGTCATAACCTAGTTCAATATTTGGAGTTGAAGTATTTTCTATATGTCTTTTTTGCGCAAAGAACTCATAACCTTCACCCAAGCGAACTGAAAATGCACCGGGTCGATTTCCAGCGATAGCTAAAGCGCTTCCTGCTAAAGCTAATACACTAATACTTGTTACTAAAACCTTTTTCATTTTCATTCGACTATCCTTAATATATTTTGATAAAAAAAATTTGTCCCATTCTAGCAAAATTATCACTGCTTACAACAGTCATAAAATAATTCTATCGACTGCATGGAGCCAGCCTTGATAGAAACGCTCCCGTGATTGTTCTGACATGATAGCGTTAAATTCTGCATCTTTATGCCAGAGATTAGTAATTTCATCCAGTGATTGAAACATTCCTATTTGCAAACCCGCCAAATAAGCAGCCCCTAATGCACTTGTTTCAATACAAGTTGGTCGCTGCACGGTCAGTTTTAAAATATCAGCAAGAAATTGCAACAGCCAATTATTTTCTGCCATGCCACCGTCCACACGCAATGTCTTTAATTGAGTAACGCCATCTTTCATCATGGCATCAAGCAAATCGCGTGTTTGATAACAGACCGCTTCAAGTGCAGCACGTACAATATGATTTACACTGCTGTTTCGTGTCAAGCCAATGATTGCGCCGCGTGCTTCGGGATGCCAATAAGGTGCTCCAAGACCGGTAAATGCAGGAATTAAATAAACACCCTCTGTGTCCGAGACGGATTGTGCTAATTCTTCTGATTCACGTGCTGTTTTAATAAAATGTAATGAATCACGAAGCCATTTAATGGTGGCTCCTGCACAAAAAATACTGCCCTCTAATCCATATGTCACTTTATTTTCTAAACGGTACGCAACAGTTGTAAGCAATTTATTTTTTGATTGAACAACTAACGAACCGGTATTTAACAGCATAAAACATCCTGTTCCATAGGTGGATTTGACCATGCCTGGCGCAAAACACGCCTGCCCTACCGTCGCTGCTTGTTGATCACCTGCGATACCTGTTATTCGAATTTTATCGCCAAATAATTCTTTTTCTGTTTTGCCAAAATCGTCGCTACTGTTTAATACGGTTGGCAATAGACTAGCGGGAATATCAAATGCTCGTAAAATATCTTGATCCCATTGTTGTGTTCGAATATTAAATAATAAAGTGCGTGAAGCATTCGTTGCATCGGTTGCATGTATTTTGCCTTGAGTCAGACGCCACAGTAAAAAAGTATCGACTGTACCAAAAGCCAGTTCGCCGCGTTCCGCGCGTTCACGAGCTTCCGGCACATTTTGTAATAACCAAATAATTTTCGTTGCGGAAAAATAAGGATCTAGTAACAATCCCGTTTTTTCCTGTAAATGTGTATTTATTTCATTTTTAGCTAAGTCGCGACATAATTGGCTTGTGCGTCGATCTTGCCAAACTATCGCCGGATAAATAGGTTTGCCGCTACGCTTGTCCCAGATAATAGTTGTTTCACGTTGATTTGAAATGCCGATAGCTGCAATGTTTTTTGCAGTGAGATTGATTTTTTTTATGACTTGCTGACAACATAAATAAGTATTCGCCCAAAGCTCTTCGGGCTCTTGTTCAACCCAACCATCATTGGGATAAAATTGTTGTAAATCGACTTGATGTTCCGCGACGGAGACTCCTAAATTCGAAAAAATAATGGCGCGACTGCTTGTCGTTCCCTGGTCAATCGCAAGCAAAAACTTATCCATTTTTGATCTCCTTATATTTTCGTGGAAATGGTATAGTAAAAAGCACTCTAAGGCAAAACACAGAGACATTGTATGGAAAATACAGATATCTTCGTTATCGGTGGCGGTATTAATGGCGCGGCAATCGCAGCTGATGCGGCGGGCCGCGGGTTATCCGTTATCTTGTGCGAAAAAGACGATCTTGCTTCAGGAACCTCATCCAGAAGTACCAAATTAATCCATGGTGGTTTACGTTATCTAGAAACCTATGAATTCAATTTAGTGAAAACCGCTCTACGTGAGCGCGAAATTCTGATGCGAAAAGCGCCGCATCTTGTCACACCGCTAGAATTTGTTTTACCGCACGAAAAACATTTGCGACCTGCTTGGATGATTCGTGTTGGATTATTTATTTATGATCATTTAGCTAAAAGAACGCGTATACCGAGTTCGAAATATATTAACTTAAAAAACGACCCTCGCGGCGCTGCATTATTGTCAAAATTTTCGAAAGGATTTTCTTATTTTGATTGCTGGACAGATGATGCTCGTTTAACTGTCTTAAATGCTCTTGCGGCAAAAGAAAATAACGCAACTATTCTGACACGCCATGAATTTATTTCTGTAAAAAAAGACAAACAGCATTGGGAAATTAGCATTCAAAACACTCTTACGAAAGAGATAGTATTTTATCGGGCCAAAGTATTGATAAATGCAGCAGGCCCATGGATTAATCAAGTACAAAAACAGATTAATCCTAAAAAGCTTTTTAACATTGAATTGGTCAAGGGCAGTCACATTATCGTGCCGAAAATATTTGAAGGCCGGTTCGCCTATATTTTACAAAACACAGACGAACGAGTTGTGTTTGCTATACCTTACCATTCTGAATTTACATTAGTCGGAACGACAGATGTTTCAATTTCAAATGAAATTGATCAAGTCAACATTAGCTCGGATGAAAAAGATTATCTTTGCACTATCATTAATAAATATTTCAAAAAGTCCATCAGCGTTAGTGATATTGTCGCATCATACTCTGGGGTCCGTTGTTTGCAAAATGAGAGTGAAAATAATCCTGCTAAAATAACTCGTGATCAAAAGTTATTACTAGAAACAGAAGATGGTTTGCCAATTCTGACCGTAGTGAGTGGGAAAATTACAACCCATCGAAGCTTGGCTGAAGAAGCTATCGATAGATTGAAACCTTATTTTCCCAACATGAAACCTGCATGGACAGCATCGACTCCCCTGCCCGGTGGAAATTTTATCGATAATGATTTCAATATATTTTATGGTGAATTTAAACAAAAATTTTCATGGTTACCTGAGAAAATAGCTTATCGATATGCGAAAAGTTATGGCACGAAGGTTTATGAATTACTAGGGAATGCGATTGCTTTGGAAGATTTGGGTGAGAAATTTTCTGATGATCTTTATCAGAAAGAAGTCGAGTATTTGATTCAGTGTGAATGGGCGAAAACGGCGGATGATCTTTTGTGGCGTCGGTCTAAGTTGGGATTGTTTTTGAGTGATGTAGAGCAAAAGAAATTAGCCAAGTGGTTGGAAAGTTGCTAAGAAGATGCCAGGCTTTTGTAGGGGCGAACCTGTGTGTTCGCCCTCTCTATCGAAGAAATAATGTTGCATATTTAGGCCGCTGGGCGAACACACAGGTTCG
>JBDTIZ010000227.1:0-38175 GCA_039936115.1 Gammaproteobacteria bacterium | reverse complement strand
CCCGCCGTCGTACCGCGGCTTGTCCGTGGTATCCAGTCAACTTGGCCTTGATGATACTTATGTTGAATAGGTTCATCACACATAACCCAAGTGTTATAATTAAATAATCAACGAGGAGAATAAAGTGGATTACGAGTACGCACGAGATGCTGATAGCAAACCTTATTTGAAAGTAAGGCTCACGGATTATGAGCTGTTAATGAATCCCATACTTAATAAAGGCATGGCATTTACAGCCCGTGAGCGCGAGGAATTTCATTTGTGGGGAATCTTGCCGCCAAGTCAAATTGATCTTCAGATGCAGCTTAAACGTTCCTATGAAGCATTAAAGAGCAAACCTTCAGATGTCGAAAAATATATTTATCTACGTGATTTACAAGATTCGAATGAAACCGTGTTTTACGCATTGTTATGCAAGCATATTGAAGAACTCATGCCTATTGTTTATACACCGGTCGTGGGTTTAGGGTGTCAGCGCTTTAGCCATATTTATCGACGATCGCGTGGTGTTTTTATTTCTTATCCTAATCGAACGCATATTGATAATATCTTATCCAATACGCGATTTAATAATGTCAAAGTCATTGTCGTATCTGATGGCGAACGTATTTTAGGATTAGGCGATCAAGGTGCCGGTGGTATGGGTATTCCGATTGGTAAATTGGCGCTTTATACGGCATGTGCGGGGATTCATCCTAGTTTCACTTTGCCAGTGTTGCTTGATACGGGCACGAATAATCCTGATTTGCAAAAAGACCCGCTTTATGTCGGTTGGCCAAAAGAACGGGTGCGTGGGAAAGAGTATGAAGATTTTATTGAGCTTTTCATTACGGCGGTTAAAAAACGTTTTCCCCATGTGTTATTGCAATGGGAAGATTTCGCGCAGTTAAATGCGAACCCTTTATTAGATCGTTATCGTGATCAACTCTGTACGTTTAACGATGATATTCAAGGAACAGCTGCTATCGCTGCGGGTACTTTATTTGCGGCGATTAATGTAACGGGCGAACGTGTGCGCGATCAGCGGATTGCAGTATTAGGTGGCGGTTCGGCGGGTTGTGGAATCAGTGCACTCATTAAACAAGCCATGATAAACGATGGATTAAGCGAGGCCGAAGCCCGCAGGCGTTTTTATTTAGTCGATCGAAATGGTTTGTTGTTGGATGATGATAAAGATTTGCAGGCATTCCAAAAACCGTTTGCGCAATCAAGAGCGGCATTATCGGGTTGGAAATTAGCTAACTCTAATCATATTGGCTTAGAAGACGTCGTGAGAAATGTGCATCCTACACTGTTAATTGGTGTCTCAGGCCAATGTGGTGTGTTTACAGAAAACATTATTCGTGAAATGGCGAAACATGTAAGACGTCCGATTATTTTTCCACTATCAAATCCAACCTCGCGTTGCGAAGCATTGCCGAGTGATTTAATGAAATGGACTGAGGAACGCGCGATTATTGGCACAGGTAGTCCTTTTGGAGAAATAGAGCGGGCAGGTAAACCGTTTCGAGTGGATCAAACTAATAACTGTTATATTTTTCCAGGAATGGGATTAGGTTTGATTGCAGTCAAAGCCAAAACGATCACGGACAAAATGTTTATGGTTGCAGCACAAGCGCTAGCAGATTGTTCGCCGACACGTTTAAACCCTGAGGCAAATTTGTTACCGCCGCTGTCTAATATTCGAGAAGTGTCACTCAAAGTTGCAGTTGCAGTGGCTAAAGAAGCGATCACGTCAGGACATACTAATTTTGTACCGCCAGGTGACTTGGAAAGTTATTTGCAAAATTACATGTGGAAACCGGAGTATGTGCCTTACCATTTGGATAAGAAGCTGTAGGTTAAACGTAGGGCGCTCGCAATGACGGCGCTAACAAATTTTATTTTCAGTGCTTTGGAGATTAATTTAGTCAATGTCATCAAATCATAAATTATTTTTTCCACCTATTATTGCGCATCGCGGCGCCAGTGCATTGGCTCCAGAAAACACCTTGGCGGCTTTTCGTAAAGCGCGAGAAATCGGCGCAAAATGGGTTGAATTTGATGTAATGTTAGCTGCATGTGGTGAAGCTGTTGTTATACATGATGAAACATTGGAGCGTACGACGAATGGATTCGGTCAGGTTTGCGATTATCCTGCGAGTTATTTGCAAACGTTGGACGCCGGCAGTTGGTTTGCACCACAGTTTAAAAATGAAAAAATTCCAACGTTGGCTGAAGTGATTGATTTTTTATGCCAAGAACAGTTGGCAGCTAATATTGAGATTAAACCATCAATAGGCCGAGAAGAAGAGACAGTCAAAAAAGTGTTAGAGCTAATTGAGCAATGCTGGAAACATGATATATTGCCGCCGATTATTTCAAGTTTTTCAACGAAAGTGTTATATCAAGTTAGGCAGTACTCTCTAACTAGTTTGCTGGCTTTTTTGATGCATGAATGGCGAGAGGATTGGCAAGCTGAATGTGATGCATTGAATTGTATGTCTGTTGATGTGAATCAAATGATTCTCAATCCATACAATGTCAAAGAAATTAAAGACACAGGGCGTTTACTTTTAGCTTATACAGTGGATGATGTGATGCGGGCGCGTGAATTGTGGTCTTGGGGTGTTGATGCGGTATTTACGAATTGTCCGCCTGCGATGCTTCGTGTTTGAAACCTATTTTACTCTTTCTTTTTTGACTGTTCCAATTGCTTCATCGTGGTTTCATAACCTAGTTCAATCAATCTTTGCGCTTGTTTATTATTCGCATGCAGCATTCTAAATTTATTCAAATCTAAATTTACAAATATATTTGCGTTTAAACTATTTTGTTTTGACTTGCCGGTCGAGCCAATAAACAAACCGCGTAAAAAAGTATCGATGAAACGCGGGAATTTGTAGGTTTCACGGGTGAAATCAAGCTTTGCTAACAAAGCTTGTTTGAAAGTTAAAACGGGTGGAAATTGATATTTGTGTTTATCCGTAGAATAGCTGTTTAACTCAATAGCAATAATTTTAGATTTGTTACCGAGAAATCGCCGCATGACATCAACAGGTAAATTATTTAATAAGCCTCCATCCAAATGGAGTTGTTCATTGAGAAGCATAGGCGGAATAATGCCAGGTATCGATGAGCTCGCGCGTGTTTTTTCCCAGAGCTTGCCTGTGCGATGGACGTCTTCATTGTTAGTGGCAAGATTAGATGAAATACAGAAATAAGGCAGCCATAAATCTTCAATGCAATAGTCATTAAACACATCTTGTTGCGACTGAGTAAATTTCTTAGCATCAAAAACAGAAATCACAGGCCACGTTAAACCGCGCCACGAGATGGAACCGCGCGAACCTTCAACGAGTCTATTAAATCGTTCATAAGTATCTTCGTATGATTCAAAAATGGCATAACAAGCCGCAACAATCGCACCGACGCTTGTGCCGCCAATCATATCAATCGGAATTTTTTCTTCACGTAACGCTTTGAGTGCGCCTAAATGCGCCCAACCACGTGTTCCACCGCCACCTAAAACCACGCCAACGGCTTTGCCACGGATGAATCGCAACAAACGGTGATAATCTTTTGTTACATCGATACGCAAGTGGTGATACATATAAAAAGAAGTAATGGATAACCAATTTGCCGTGTGACGAGGTGATACCGTGCTTTCGCCGTGCAGTATAATTAATGAGGGATCTGATCTAAGATGTGTGCGACGGCTTTGAATTTTTTCAAGAACTGAATTATCTATTTTGGGTGTTGAGCCACTGATTGTAGCAATATAAACATTATCCGCTCTTTTAAAACAGAGTCTAGCGAGTGGTGAATCACAAGATTGTAAGAGATATAAAATTTTGTGCGATTTTTTTTTGCCTTGTTCAAGTTCAGTGATTTTATTTTTTAATTCATCCAGGTCGATATTCGGACGAATGAAATCTGTATGATAATCAGAAATCAGTACCACATTAGGATAATCTGTCACAAAAGAAATGAGTTTTTCTGAAAACTTTTCTAATGAGATATCTTTGTTGGCGGGCAAGATTAAAATATGCTTATTGTTTTTGTCTGAGGCCAGTAGTTGCAACAAACTTCTAGATCGAGTGATGATGGGATGGATAGTCGCAAACATCACGTCTGGATGTTGATAGCAAAGATCAATAAAATCTCTGCTGGATAGTTTGTAGAGTATGCACTCAGTCAATGCTTTTATGGTGAGGGAGCGGTGTTCACCCGTTAGTGCGCCTGATTCACCTACGGCTTCGCCTGAGTCAATGTGTCCCACCATTTTTGTTTCAGCAGCAGCGGAGGTGAGCAATGCGCCTAGTTTTCCACTGACTAATAAGAAAAGACCATTAGATGGATCGCCTTGATAAAACAATATTTCGTCTGGGGCTAATTCAACTTGAATAAATTTAGGCAGAATCTCTGCCCGGGTACGGTCATCCAAAGAAGAAAAAATCTTATTTGCTTTAAGGGCATTGAGTAGCGCTTCTTCCATGGAGCATCCCATCTATTAGATAAATTTCACTATCACTATCATACATGATACATGATATTATTTCTTAGAGTCTTGTGTGCGTATGAAAGTAACCCGCAAGGCTGGATGTTTTGAATGAATTATTTGTGTGTACATTTTTTGAATGAGGGTAGAGAAATGACTGAGTTTAACTGGGTTGATTATACCATACTTGCCATATTTATCTTTTCAATTTTGGGTGGTTTTATTCGTGGTGGTATTAAAGAAATTATTTCTCTATTAACATGGTTTGCGGCTTTTATCATTGCAGGGCTTTTTGCTAATCCATTAGCCAGTTATTTTTCCAATTCGCAAGCAGTACAATCTGCGGTTTCCTCGGCATCAGGTGCATTGGGTGCAACAGCGGCTAATCAAGTTTCGTTATTTTCATTAGGAATCAGTTTCGCGGTTATATTTTTTGCTGTCATTTTGATTGGGACAATGCTTGGCTTTCTTCTTAATCAGGCAGTCGTTGGATCAGGGGTTGGAATAGGTAACCGTTTATTGGGCGGTATATTTGGTTTAGGACGTGGTTATTTGATTGTTCTAGTGCTTATTTTCCTTGTACAACTTTCACCGCTCTCAAAAGAACAATTTTGGAGCCAGTCCAGTCTGGTGATGTCTTTCCAACCCGCAGTAGAATGGTTTAGTAACTTTGTTCAACCGGGCATTGCATCGTTAAAATCTAGCATGGGTCAGACGATGGAAAATTTAGATTCTGGTGCGCAGAATGCAATGGGTGTGTTTCAGCAGAATAGTCGTTAGGATTTATTTTTGTACCCCTCCTCTCCCCAACCTCTCCTCCCACAAAAAGCGTGAGAGGAGGATTTTTTTTATGCGCAGTTATTTTGCAAATAACTGCATAAACTCATTAACCGGCATACTTTCAAGTTTTTTCTGATCTAAAAATAATCCAGTGATTTCAGCAACTTTTTTAGGTTCAAGTTGAGTTGTCGCGCTTTGTTCAAATTTTTTGATTAAGAGAGGGATTCCTTCCTCGCGTCGGCGTTTATGGCCAATTGGATATTCAATTTGGATTTTGTCAGTGTGTGTACCATCTTTAAAATAAACCTGAATGGCATTAGCAATTGAGCGTTTATTGGCATCGAGATAGTCTTTGCTAAATTGAGGGTCTTCAATGACTTCCATTTTTGCGCGCAATGTATCGATACGTGGATCATTAGCAAATTGATCGCTGTAGTAATCTGCTTGTAAATTTCCAAATAATAATCCGGCAGCGACCATATATTGCAAACAATGATCACGATCGGCGTAATTATATAAGGGACCTGTTTTGCTGATGATACGAATGGCGGATTCTTGTGTAGTTAAGACAATTTTGTCAATTTGATCGAGTCGATTAATAACTTGATCATGCAATGCAATGGCACATTCAACTGCAGTTTGTGCATGGAATTCAGCAGGAAATGAAATTTTGAACAAAATGTTTTCCATAACGTACGCATCAAATTCACGGGGTAAACGCAAATGCTGGCCTTTTAGCTGCACATCAGAAAATCCCCAGGTCTTTGCAGACAGCGCACTTGGATAGCCCATTTCCCCTTGTTTAACTAGCCATGCAAGCCGGACAGCGCGACTTGTAGCGTCACCCGCGGCCCAGGATTTTCTTGAGCCGGTGTTGGGTGAATGACGGTATGTCCGTAAACTTTGTCCGTCAATCCAGGCATGAGAAAGTACATTGATGATATCTTCTTGGTGACCGCCTAGCAGTTGCATGGCAACAGCACTTGATGCGACTTTTACGAGTACGACATGATCTAAACCGACTCGATTAAAACCATTTTCAAGCGCGAGTATGCCTTGAATTTCATACGCTTTAATCATGGCGGTTAATACATCACGCATGTGCAGAGGCGATTTTTTTTCAGCGATATTTTTTTGACTGAGATAATCAGCAACGGCTAAAATCGCACCGAGATTATCGGAAGGATGGCCCCATTCGGCGGCTAACCATGTATCATTAAAATCTAACCAACGGATCAATGCGCCTATATTAAATGCTGCTAGAATCGGATCTAGTACATAATCAGTGCCAGGAACTCGCGCTCCATTCGGTACGACGGTACCAGGAACAATGGGCCCAAGTAATTTTGTGCATTTTGGATATTGTAAGGCAAGAAAAGCACAGGCTAATGAATCCATCAAACAGTAACGTGCAGTTGAGTAAGCAAGTTCGCTGGTAATAGTATGATTTGTGACATAGTTAGAGATTGCTACTAATTCTTTGTCAGGTGCAGGTCGTGTATTAACCTCAGCTGCATGATTTACCATCATTTTTAGCCTCGTTGTTTTAAGGGAATATAAGGACGTTCAGCAAGCCCTATATAATTTGCATCAGGACGAATGAGACGATTATCAGCACGTTGTTCGATGATATGCGCGCTCCAACCCGTTATCCGTGAAACGACAAAAATGGGTGTAAACATCGGTGTTGGAATACCGCTGAAATGATACGTTGTCGCGCTGTAAAAATCTAAATTGGGGAATAAATGTTTTTCATTCCACATAATTTCTTCAATGCGTTCAGAAATAGGGTAGAGATAGCCGTCTTTGGCGTGTTCAGATAACTTTTTCGACCATTCTTTGATGATGTCAGAACGTGGGTCTGATATTTTGTAAACGCGATGACCAAATCCCATGATTTTGACTTTGTCAGCTAACATGGTTTTGATGCCGCGTTCTGCTTCATCCGGGTTTTTAAAGCGTGCAATTAATTCCATGGCAGCTTCATTTGCGCCACCATGCAGAGGACCGCGTAGTGTACCGATACCTGAAACAATAGCTGAATAAAAATCGGATTCCGTCGATGCGGTTACGCGGGCTGCAAAAGTCGACGCATTAAATTCGTGTTCTGCATACAAAATCAATGATACATCCATTGCGCGACGGTGTTCTTCATCGGGTTTTTTATCGTGTAACAAATGAAGAAAGTGGCCAGCGATTGAATCTTCATCGGATATTGTTTTAATTCGTTTACCTGTGCGATGAAATTGATACCAATAAAGCAGCATACTCGGTGTGCAAGCAATCAGGCGGTCCGCCACATCTTGTTGACCATATTGTTTTGATTCTGGTTCAAGAGTGCCAAGCATAGAGCAGGCTGTGCGTAACACATCCATAGGGTGTGTTTTGCCGGGTATGGTTTCAAGGACGAGTTTAAGTTGATCAGGCAATTCGCGCAGCATCATTAACTTTTCAGAGTAAGCTTGCAGTTCTTTTTGAGTAGGCAGTTCACCATAAATCAGTAAATAAGCGATTTCTTCAAAAGTGCTATGCGCCGCTAATTCATTGATATCATAGCCACGATATGTTAAACCAACACCTTCTTTGCCCACGGTACAAATTGCAGTGTCGCCGACAACCAAGCCCGCTAACCCGCCAGTTTTCTTATTCATTATTTTTTTCCTTTGCAAAAAGTTCATCCAATTTGTTTTCGTAGGAATAGTAATTTAAGAAACGATATAACTCTTCTCGTGTTTGCATCGCAGAAAGCAGACTTTTTTGCGTGCCTTGTTGACGAATGGTTTGATAAACATTTAAAGCAGCAGCATTCATGGCGCGAAATGCACTGAGAGGATAGAGTACTAAACTGATACCCGCTGATTTTAATTCGTCAATAGTGTGTAACGGTGAAACCCCAAATTCAGTTATATTGGCGAGCACTGGAACAGGACAGAGTGCTGTCAGCGCTTTATATTGTGAAAGCTCAGTCGCCCCCTCAAAAAAAATCATGTCAGCACCAGCTTCAACATATTGCATCACTCGGTCAATGCTTGCAGGTAAACCTTCGGATGCCAATGCATCGGTACGTGCCATGATGACAAAGTCTGAATTTATTTTGGCATCAACTGCGGCTTTGAGGCGATCGCTCATTTCGGCAGCAGAGACTAATTCTTTTCCTGGTCGATGGCCGCAACGTTTTGCTTGCACTTGATCTTCAATGTGGACTGCAGCAACACCCGCATGGATCATTTCACGAATGGTGCGGGCAATATTAAAAGCGCCTCCCCAGCCCGTATCAATATCGACAAGCAAGGGCAAATCAACAGCGTTTGTTATTCGACGCGCATCTTCTAAGACATCAGGGAGTGTCGTAATACCTAAATCGGGTAAGCCAAAAGAAGCATTTGCAACACCGGCACCTGATAAGTAGAGTGCTCGATAACCTGACTGTTTTGCGAGGAGCGCACAGTAGGCATTGATGGTGCCAACGAGTTGGAGAGGTTTTTCGGCAAGCAAAGCGTTCCGAAACTGTTTCCCTGGAGTCATGCCATCTCATCCTTTAATTGAGTTAGACGATTTTCCGGATGGTGGTGGGGTTTGTCAATGGTAATAGGAGAAAATCAGGGCCCCTCAATTACATATTTCTGACATCTGTTTTAAAACCTGTCATTCTCGCGAAGGCTGAAATCTATTCTAGATCGATTCCCGCCTTCGCGGGAATGACAGGGTATTTTTGGAAATGACAAGTTTTAAAACAGATGCAGAAATCGGTATAGGATTTTAATATCCCGCCGAATAAATTTGTCCCGTTTGATGACCCTCGACGCTTTTACTATAAGCCATCGCTGCACGCGCAGCAGGAACAGGTTCATAACCACGGAAGTAAGCAGCAAATGCATCCATGGATTCTAAAACCACTGTGGGACTTACAGCATTGATACGAATGTTTTTAGGAAGTTCTATGGCAGCACCTCGGACAAATCCATCGATTGCAGAGTTAACCATTGACGCAGAGGCACCTGTGCGGATAGGGTCACCGCTTAGGATGCCACTCGTTAGGGTAAATGATCCGTTATCATTGATAAATCGCTGTCCTATCAACACAAGATTCACTTGTCCCATTAATTTGTCTTTTAGACCGATGAGATAATCATCAGGTTTCATGTCTGCAAATTCGCCAAAATGTACTTTGCCTGCCGCTGAAACTACAGCATCAAATTTGCCCGCAGATTGATACATTTTTTCGATGGAAGCAACATCCGTGATATCAACTTTTATGTCACCATGTTGATGAGCTGCGACAATAATGGTATGTCGTTGAATTAATTCTTTGACTACAGCTTGTCCTATTTTTCCAGTGCCACCCACTACGATAATTTTCATAAATGTTGCCTCCTAAGTTCTTTTATCTTAAATCTTTATAAATAAAGATGCTATGTAATTTTTTGGATACAATCCGCTTCGCTCATGTCAAGAAAATGAAGGAGTTTGAGTTTTAAAAACCATTGCCAAAATAGGCAAAATTGTTTTTTATGAGCCTCAATATTAAATAAGGAATGCAGCATGCAATCACAATCATCATCATTAGTTCAACGTATAAAATTACACACTAGTCAAGCAAAAAGAAAAAAAGCATTTGTCTCAAACCAGGAAGCGATAAAAAATATTTCTGCAGGGAAAGGAATAAAAACAAAAATAGGTTATTTATCTATCTCGCATCCACTACAAGATACACTGGTATCACTAATTGATACACCCTCGTTTGCGATTGTCACCAATCAAATAAAACTCCCAGATAGTTTGCGAGGTACGACTTTGCAAGACACTATTAAGGAGCTCTGCGATAAATATCTTATTAATATAGAGATCACCTGATCTTATAGACACAGCTAGTTGTACTACGGTAACAGCTTTGTTGCCCGGGAGCTTTCAAGATTCAGATAGTAATTGCGTAGAAGCGATGCAAGCGCAATTTGTTCCGATAGTTGATAATGGTGGTTTCTTTCCGTTACAGTTATTAGTGATTGCTTATAGTGAAAGAGAAGCAACGCAATTGAGAATAGATCATATTTCTAGGTCTTCGAAAAATTCCTCCTTAGACAAGGAAAGCAGAACGCCAAATCCTATTACAGTTTTAGAAACTAAAAGCAAAATAATCCGTGAATCGAAAGCAGAAGAGGCGTCGATTGATTTACAAAAAAATCTTGTAGTCATTACTTTTATTGAATATTACGTTAGAGATAGTAAAGCAGGATCTGTACGACATTTAGGAAAAATTCATGTCTATATCATCAATCCCAAAATAATCAATGTCCACGAGTCGTCTCTTAAGCACAGTCCTAATGAATATAATTATGAGCAACTGCAGGATGAAACCGAAAAGCTACATAGAATGTATCAAGTTCATGAACGTTATAGTTATGTTAATTTCATCGGTGATCTTAATATTCATTTAAAGAAATATTCGCTGCACGGGTCGATCACAGCTATATTTGGACATGCCTTACTGAGGATGAGTGAGATAGGTATACAACCGCCTAAAAGTCACATTGATCGCAGTTCACTATCATCCGGAGGTCTCTTACTCACATTAGAAATTGATAAGAGTATGGCAAAAGACTTAGTCAGCCGGTTTCAGGAAAAATTTGGCAAAAATTCTTGTCGAGATGTCTCTGGTTCCACAGATAATAAGATCACATTAGAATTTTCTTTAATAATGCTTTTAAAAGAGTGGGAACTAATTAAAAAAAATATAGATGAGATTTTAAATGATGCACTAAATTTATTTGCCTATCAACAATATGAAAACTACGTAAAGACACCTTTTGGTTTGTTAGAAAAAGCACTGAATGTTTATCAAATTACAAACAGCCAATTGAGCATCCCACTCATTTTCTTAAAAATGTTTCAGTGTGAAGAGCACCCAACGCAAACACTCACTCTGCAAGGCATAGGATATATTGAAGAAAAGACTGAGACGCATTTTCATTTAATTATTACCGAAATTGCCGCGAGGAAATTAATTGCAAAAATCAATGCTGGCTATGTAGCGTTAGCACACCCAGCCCTATTGAAAGCCAATGTTGGAAAATTAGCTGATTATCGTGACATCGTGCTTGAATCTACTTTATTCAGTAATGAAAAATTTGTTAGTGAATTTGAAAAAACACTGGCTAGATTGGTTGAAGACGAACCCTTATTTATGGAATCTTTGCGAGTTCAATCGGGTTCTAAAGAGAGGAAATCTGACTCTTATGCTCAGCAATTTGCACAGGTGGCGCAAAGATATCAATCAAGTGAACAAAAATCAACACATGATCAATTTAATGTAAAGCTGAAATTAGCTGAAGCTCTAACAAGGTTTTCTAGCGTTTTAATGAAACCATCATGCAAAAAATCAGATCGCATAGCAGCCAACACAAATCTAAGACAAACCATTGCCCTTTTAGAATCTGTACAGACGGATGAAGAGAATCAAGAATTTAAGAAAGGAGACCGACACGAAATTAAAAATTTACAAACTTCTCTTGGGTTTCGAAAGTAAATTTTTAAAAAATTGAGCAGCAGCATGATTCACGTAGGAATGTAACACATCAGACTAATTACATAATTTCGTTTATCTGTCATGGGTAAACTAAAAATCATGAATGAAAAGTAATAATCTAGAAGGAGAAAGCGTAACAGGGGAGTTTTTTGAAACTGAATCCCGCGGACGGAGCCGCGGGATGACAGGATATATATACCTTAATGTAACAGGGTATCTTTCTATGCAAAGTGATAAATGATAGCAGCCATAAATTGGTTATCAGATGGTGAGAAATGCGAACCGCCTGAATTGAAGGAACCATAATTGGTGTGAGTGTACTCACCTCTAGCGCTCCATTGTGGATAGAACGTAGATTCCATACCTAAACCATAATTAAACCCGCTGCTCCAATTGGAGTTGCTGTTGCTGAATGTGAAAGCACCAGATGTAAAGGTTTGTGAACCTTTGATTCTAGCGCGGTTATAACCTAAACGGATATAAGCCAATGTTGCTTCATTCAGTTTCATACCAGGTAATAAGCTGATACCGTAGCTGGTGCCAACTGATACTTTAGTATGATAGTTGCTGGTTTCAACAACTGCACCGTCAACGTTGGTGCTGTTGACATTGTACGAGGTGTTAGCGTTGCTACCATTAATAAATATTTCGCCACCAATGTAGTACATGTCGCTGAAATATTGTCCATAACCAGCTAGCACTCCGCCAACCCATCCTGCTGGATTCAGCACTGGGTTATAGCTGAAGCTATCGCCATCGATATCACTTGCAGTGATACTTTGACGAACGCGGTATGAATCATAACCTACTTGACCGCCAAGGTAGAAACCATCTCTCAGTGTTAGCGGAGTTGGGCATGGAGCCGGCATCGCTTCACCTTTATAGTTTTCACCCTTGTAGTGTCCAGCAAAAGCAGCGCTTGATGCTGCCAGTAATACTGCTGCTGTTACCAGCGAAATACGCAGTTGTTTCTTCATCGATATATCTCCCT
This sequence comes from Gammaproteobacteria bacterium, assembly GCA_039936115.1. Taxonomy (GTDB): domain Bacteria; phylum Pseudomonadota; class Gammaproteobacteria; order DSM-16500; family DSM-16500; genus DATIJJ01. The sequence continues at coordinate 25,401 of JBDTIZ010000227.1, read as the reverse complement.
ATATGTGATCACTTAAGTTTGTTCCTCATCTTGATTTTCGCGGATCGATCAACAGAGGTTCAAGGTCTTAATTTATTTGAATATTTGATTACGAGCAAGTTTTTTTCGTTAATTTAAGCTTTTTGTGTGTAAAAATGATCATATTTAGGACAAAACAAGGAGTTTTTTCGCTAAACATTTATTGTGACCATTAATTCATACTAAAAAATTTAGAAATAACAGAAACCCAACTGTAACAGTTTCGTATGAAATCTTCTAAATTATTTTTTGATTTCGATTAAATTAACTTTAAAAATTAATGTTTCATTCGGTCCGATAGCTGGAGGTGAACCTGCTTCACCATAAGCTAATGTGGATGGGATATAAAGCATCCATGTAGAACCTGTTTTCATTAATTTCAGTGCTTCAACCCAACCTGGGATAACACCGTTGACTGGAAAAGAAGCTGGTTCGCCACGTTTATAAGAGCTATCAAATTCTTTTCCATTAATTAAAGTGCCGGCGTAGTGAACTGTGACGACATCTGTATCGGTTGGTTTTTGTCCTTTGCCTGCAACAATTACTTTATATTGCAAACCATCAGATAAGGTAACAACACCCGGTTTATTTTGGTTAGCAGTCAGAAAAGCATTGCCCAACATCTTATTTGTCACTTCGGGTGATTGCGTTTGTGCCTGATTGGTCGAAGATTGTGATTGCATATCTTCTGCGTAAGCATTGGCGCAAAATACACCAGCACATACTATAGCTATTGCGGATAATTTCATTGCGACTCCATATTTCATGATAATTAATCTCCTAAATGATTGGCAGATTATTTTTCCAAGAAAAAATAATCTGTCAAAAGATACTATACCTGGATTCTAGAAAGATTAAATCTGCAAATAGATATATAAATTTTATCCAACAATATTAATATGACGCTGATAGTATGAGATTGCATTAGGCGTGTAAAACGCGTAAAAATCCCCCTCTTAATTTTTGAATTTGGAGAGTCCTATGAGTGTTCCTGAAATAACAGTTCAAGAGTTGGCAGCGTTGCGCCAAAAAAATGCTGATTTTCTTTTGCTGGATGTGCGCAATCCAGATGAATATGCGATTTGTCATTTGGGAGGAAAGCTTATTCCCATCCTTGAGTTTCCTGCGCATTTGCATGAATTAAATCCTGATCAGCAAATCATTATTCACTGTCATGCAGGCGGTCGCTCACGTCGTGCAGTTGCGTTTCTCATGCAAAATGGATTTAAATCCGTGTTTAATTTAAAAGGTGGGATTACGGCTTGGGCAAAAGAAATTGATCCATTGATGCCGACTTATTGATTCTATATAGATAGGATAGGGCAATCCTAGGCTGCTCTCCAGTTTATGTTGCCCATTGCTGTCAACCCCGCACTAGCCATCCTGTTACTGAACTGACAATATAAAGTGTGGTGCGGCAGAATATAAATTATGAAATATTACGAATAAAACCTCTCATTCATCCGCGCACAATAATCCACAAAGCTTCGTTCTGCTTGCACAAAATCCTTCAAAGGAGAAACTCCGGGCGTGCCCAATACATTGGCAAGAAATGCAAAACAACACGCATCAATACTTGTTGGCTCGCTACCCATTAAAAAAAGCTGATCATTTAATATAACAGCCAATGCTTTCAAATCTTTTAAGCCTAACTGATAAATATCTTCACGCGAATGTCGTCCAATACCTTGCGCAAACAACGTACGTTTCACATTTTTACGCAACATCTCTGGTATAAAGCAGCGTAATAAAAAAGGCATTTTTCCAAAAAAAGCTTTTTTGATTGTTGGCCAATTCACTTCATCAATCCAGCGTGAATAAACAAAAACCCAATAAAAATGTTCTTCCAGCATACGCTGCACTACCAATGCTTGTCCTTTTTGTAAAGGAGTAAGCGTCGAATCTAGAGAATCATTAAATTTCTGTTTGAGATAGTCGATGATAAAATCACTATCAGAAATAATACGGTTATCATCTTCGATATAAGGCAGTTTACCCTTAGGCGCTTTGCGCGGATCCAGAATAGTCACAATTTCAAACGGTATTTTTGCCATGCGTAAATACGTTTGCAACTTCATGCAAAAAGGACTTGGATTGGGTAAATGCCAAAGAGCAGGGTATTGAAAGAGTTTTATCATGAGAAATTCCATTTTAAGTGATTGATCGAGAGCGACTTCATCCTATTGTATGTTATCGCTCTCAATTTATCCTATTCAAAATTAACGTCGATGACTGTGCTTGCACTCACGATGTTTAGCGATAAATCTGTTATACACCTTTGTTATATTCCTTTGAAGTATGCATTTTCTCTTCACTTTTCTCTATCGAATTGTGTGATGTATCCGTGGTTTGTAAATCCTTCTTGGCAAACATCGCACTGCTCCGAGCGTTTGTAGGTGTCACATCTTTGCGTCGAATCCCGAAATTAAAAGCGACGGAGTGGGATGCTTTATGTGTAGACGTGCTAGGTCTCTTGGGATGTATTGTGGATATTGTATTACCTCTTGTAGAACGTGGGCTTTCTCCATCATCAGCAGACGAAGAAGTCTCCAGCGCATTACTAATAAATGTACTAATAAATGAAGCTGAAGAATTCGCTCTGCTATGTCTAGCAGTTACAACTGTTAAAGAATTTCTTTCGGCAGCCGTCGATGGAGTATTGCTTAAAGAAGTAGCTGAGCTATTTGAGCCGCTCGTTGTGGAAGAAGTAGGTTCAGCATGACTTACGGCTGTCGACTGAACTGCAACCGTTGCAACATGAATAGGCGTGCGCATTAAGTGCAGACCATAATCGTGGCTCGTGAGCGCTTCACCCATAGCTGTTTTGATTATTCTAAGTAATTCGAATAATTTCTTTTGTTGAGCTTCAGGAGACTTTTTAGCAATTTGATCATGTAATTTTAGGGCAGATTTTTGATAATGCGCTTTAACCTGATTATTATACTCAATGAGAGTCATAGTTTTCTTATTCATATATTGATCTTGCAGATGCATTAAATCTTTAATTAAGTCAGCAGTTATATCAATACTTTTATCTATGGGTGAAGCGAATAAGAAATGATGCTGTTTTTCTCCAGCAGAGTCTAAAAACTTTTGAAGCTCATTAGAAACTCTTCGCGTTGGATTAATCAGTGTTTGTAAGCGTGCGAGATTTTCCGCTTCATTCTTATCGGCAGAACTTAAAAGCATAATCCGTACGAACATTGTTTTGTGAAATGATAAAAATTCTTTTCGTGCTGTTTTAGAATCTTTGCTTTTATCGTTTTGTAGAGCATTTAATTGATTATATAACTCTTCAATAATTTCCATATTTTTTTTATCAGGAATCACTGTTTTGCTTCCTGGGTTTCTGGCTCGATCTAGCTCTTTTATTTTAATAATATCGCGCATTTTTTCCAAATACATTTCCATATGATAAAGAAGTGAAGTGATATTATAAAAAAGCGCTGGCCGTTCGTCATCATGACTTAACTTTTGTTCTGCGAAATATTTATCATTGTTAATATTAGTTAACATAAAATGATTTGCAGCTTTTATATCTCGAAGTCTAGGTGCTATATCTCCTTCTGTTAGTTCCTGAAGACTTTCTATTGGTTTTATGAAAGCTTCTGGAGAGAGCATTTCTATCGTTTCTAAATTCGCTAAAAGCTCTGCTGGCAAGTTAACTAACTTCGGTGCACGTTGGTGGAGATGAGTAGCATAAATTTTCTCAAGCTCACTGTAGATAAAGCCCACTTTTTCTATGTTCATTCCTACTGGGAATGCTTTGTATTTTTGACTCATTTCGAATAATTTTTCAACTAACTCGATGAATTCCTCATTCTTCTCGCTCACGCAGAACATTTTAAAACCTGCAAACGAACTTAAAGACTCAGGAGCGAATAAGTGAACTGATTTTTCTTCAGAGGTTCCTATTCCTTCATATGCAAATTTAATCGTTGAAACGATTGTTGCTATTAGCTTGTCTACAGAAGCATCGAATTCTTTGATATTGGCTTGGAGTTCTTTAGGTTTCTTATCTCTTGCCCAAGTAATCCATTCTGCAAGTTCTGCTGCAGTTGGCGTAAAGGTAGAATTGTGTGGGCGGCCGATTGAGCTAAGCATTATATTTTCCTCGTTTCTTATGGTGTATTAAGCGTTTATACTTATAAAGTGACGGAAATTCTACCATAAAACACCAATCTGTGCGAGAAATAGTCGAAATGGTGAAATATTACAGATTGAAGGTAATTTTTAAAGAAATAGCATCCGGGGCACCCTTGTTTTTACCGATAATTATGTTCGGACGAGATGTAATGTGTATGTTTTGATTTTGCATGAAAGCATGCGCATAACTACCATCAACAATAATATTTTTATAGATTTCATAACCCATTGATGTACCTAGAATAATGCTGTCACCATTCGATATTTGATAATGACTGTTTCCTGCCGATTGATTGTAGCTACCTGCTAGACGGATGATCCATTTGGGTGTAACACGATAGTGACTTCCCAGTGTGAAAAGCCAAGTATCATGTAAATGATAAGGAACATTTGCATTTAAAATAACTGACTGAGATCCTATTTGAGTTGCGATTCCATGAATGTTTATGGAATTGAATATACTCCATTGGATACGTTGAATGGTGCTAATCAAGCCTAAAACCGGCGTTATAAAATGATTGATAGAAAATACACTTCTAGCCGGTGTCCAAAAATTAAATGAATAATTGTTGGAAATGATTCGGGGGTTACCTTCAAGAATACTTTTTCCACTGAGTCGATAGGTAATAGCAGTGCGATAATTAAATCCAATGGTGGTTGAGCGAGTAGGTTTTAGTAAAAAACCAATATCTCCTCCCAAGCCAGTTCCATCGCATTCATTACGATTTTGGCTATCGGGAATGTTTAAACTTGGAAAGCCGGAAATGGGTCGTAGCAGAAGATTTGCATATGAAAAATTTATACCTGCGCCGAATGAGAATGCTTCGTTTAATTTAATTCCTACAGCGGGAATTAAATCAGTGTTTTGAGTGCTGCTACTAGATTGCGCATAGCGCAGAATTGAATTTTCTTCGACATTTTTGTTGAAATAGTTGGAGACGAGAGCGAATCCAAATGTAACGTTATGCGCAGTTGGTAGACCTAAGTACAGCGAAGGTAAAAAATAATTTGTTTGGTCGCTTGTGCTGCCCGATTGTGTAAAACCAGTTGTGGATTGTATTGATTGACCTGTAAATTGAGAGTGAAAATTTGAAAATGAACCCAGTGTGATGATTTGTGAATTTTTTAAAAGCGTTAAAGCAGCAGGGTTGTAATAAGCTGCTGTTGCGTCATTGACAACAGCCGTTCCCATGGTTGATTCAATAAATGAAGCGTGTAGCGTTGATGGAAATAATAACCATAGATAAAGAAGATAAAGAAAAAGTTGAGATTCCTTGATGCATACCAACAATCTTCGGTTATACATATACTTCTCACTCATGTTTTTTTCGTTTTTTCATTCTTCGCACAAACCAGTCTTTTAGCATCGGCCAAAGGGCTACTAGAATCACTGCAAAAGTGAATAGTAAGATTGCAATAACCATTTGGATGATACTAAAGTTAAGGGCATCACGCGGAACAAAAAAGCTTGCGATAAATCCTGCTACCAGAAGTAACCCTCTAACAAGCCAGCCTAACATAAATGTTCTCCAATTTTCTTTGCGATTTAATCGATCGCCGTGGATCGCGTCGATTATGGATAATCCTTATCCTATTAAGTAGTTAGATAGAATAATTAATACAGCTAAATTGTGTAATTGGCAAATATAATAAGATGTCTCATATAGAGTATAATTAAAGTGAGTTTCTTACTTTTTTCATATTTTAAAGGTGCATAAAGAAGGAGGCAATTATGTTTAAAAACATAGGTATACTATCAACAACGCTGGCATTAGCTTTTTGCGCAGCGAGTAGCTTTGCGATTTCACCAGGTGCTGGGCAAGCGCAAATACAAAATAATATGCAAAATATGCAACAAAACAAGCAACAGATGCAACAAATGCAACAAAATCAACCGAGCAATCAGGTAAATACGCAGCAAAAAAAGCACAAAATAGCTAGGTGTCCTGCTAGCCATTGATGTTCACTTGCTAGCTCTTAATTTAATACCTTCTGATTGATCGCCTTCAGTCTACGCAAAGCTATGCAACAACGTGAATCATGAAAGGTTATCCAGTTGAAGGATAGCAATAATGACCCGGTAGAGTTCTTGCTCACGGAGCGGGTGGGTTGCTTTACCGGTTTTATTTGTGGAAGTGAGTTTGCAGAAAAACCTCTTCAAGTAAAATTAAAAACATACATAATCTAATCCCAACGTCATCTGAAATATTAGGCAGCATTGAGATTCAAGAAGCACGCAATTGTTTCTCTACTGCAAGGTACGGGTTTGTCATAGTGTGTTGGCATAAAAAAATGATTTTGGATTTCACGAATGTTACGAGAGGTGACTCAATAACTGGCTCCCCGGACTGGACTCGAACCAGTGACCCATTGATTAACAGTCAATTGCTCTACCAACTGAGCTACCGGGGAATGCGCTTTTTTTGTTAACAGTCGTTAACATTGTAGAGAGGTTGCATACTAATATCGGATTTAATTTCCGTCAATATTATTTTAACAATTTTTCAATTGCTTTATGCATACGACGCATTGCTTCTTTCACATTTTCCATGCTGGTTGCGTAAGAAATTCTTAAATAACCAGGGGCGCCGAAAGCTGAGCCTGGGACTAGAGCAATTTCTGCCTCGCTTAAGAGATAGTCCGCTAGCTCAATGTCGTTACTGATCTGTTTTGAGTTTGCAATGACATCTTCAACATTCGGGAAGCTGTAAAATGTACCATCGCATGGGCGGACTCTCACACCAGGCATGCTTTTTAAGGCAGGGACAATAAAATCATGTCGCTCTTTGTAAGCTTTGATCATCGTGGCAATGCAAGATTGATCACCATTGATAGCCGCTTCCGCAGCAGCTTGTGCAATGCTGGTTGGGTTAGACGTGCTTTGAGATTGGATTTTTTTCATGGCAGCGATAATTTTGGTTGGACCCGCAGCGTAACCAATGCGCCAGCCAGTCATAGCGTAAGCTTTCGATACACCGTTAACCACCACACATCGATCATATAATTCAGGGCATACCATCAAAATATTACTAAACGCTTCATCACTCCATAAGGTGTGCTCATAAATATCATCGGTGACAACAATAATATTCGGATGCTTCGCTAATGCCTTGCCTAACGCCTTCAATTCAGCGGCAGAATAAGCAACGCCAGTTGGATTCGATGGGCTGTTCAAAACCAGCATACGCGTTTTTGGCGTAATAACAGCTTCTAATTGTGCGGCTGTAATTTTGAAGTTTTGATCAATATCGGCTTTCACTACCACAGGCACTGCATCCATTAATTTCGCCATATCAGGATAAGAAACCCAATAAGGCGCTGGAATGATAATTTCATCACCTGGATTTAAAACTGCTGCAAATAAATTGTATAAACTATGCTTGGCCCCGCATGAAACGAGAATTTGTGAGGGCTCGTAACGTAAATTGTTATCGCGTTCGAATTTGGCGATGATGGCTTTTTTCAAACCGACAGTTCCATCGACAGCAGTGTATTTGGTCATGCCGTTGTGGATAGCTTTAATCGCCGCTTCTTTAATAAAATCAGGAGTATCGAAATCAGGCTCACCTACACTCAAGCTAATAATATTTTTGCCAGCCGCTATCAATTCATCTGCGCGCGCAGAAACCGCTAGGGTAGGAGAAGGCTTGATACGTTGCACTCGTGCAGCTAATTCTTTCATCATAATTGTGACTTACTCCATAAATTCTATAAAATTTCTTTCATGACGCGGAGGCGGATTATAATAATAGAATCAAAATAAATCATCTATATTTATTTTTTAGACATGATTTTGAAGATTTTAGGGTTTGTTGACAGGTCTTTGTACATGTCGGCATGACAATTCTTTCTTCCAATTGTCAACAGACCCTAAGTACAAGTTGATTATTTTGCTACAAATCACCACAATTAGCGCAAAATTATCAATGCACAAAGGAAAAGCAATGATCTTACCAGTTGCCCGCATGGGCCACCCTGTTTTGCAAACCAGAGCTGCAGAGGTTAATGATATTGCAGCACCCATGATTCAAACGTTTATCAAAGATTTAGTCGAAACCTATTATGCATTAAGCGGCGCCGGCCTTGCTGCACCGCAGGTTTTTCAGTCATCCCGCATTGTGGTTTTCCATGTCCCTGAAGAACGTGCCAAAATGCGTGGCCACCATGAAGAAATTCCATTTACTATTTTAATCAATCCCATCATAGACTTTCTAACAGATGAAACAGAACTTGGCTGGGAAGGGTGTTTTTCTCTCCCAGGCATGATGGGACTAGTGCCCCGCTGTAGAGCCATTCGTTATCGCGGTTTAAATGCTGAAGGCCACAGTATTGACCGCCAGGTAGAAGGTTACCATGCACGAGTTATTCAGCATGAATGCGATCATTTAGATGGCGTGCTTTATCCTATGCGGATGCCTGATCTCAGCCAATTTGGGTTTGTGGATGAAATTAGAGACGCAATGTCTAAGTAATAAACAGTTTAAAGTTTGACAACTCTCGAATCTTTCAGATAAAATCCGTCTTCTTTTTGATCAAACAAAGCGTAGGTGGATAAAAATGAATAAAATTACTTCTATAATTGCTGCCTCATGCATAAGCGTAGTGTCAGTGTTAGTAACGGGTTGCGCGTCAATTGTAAACGGCACCAACGAAAGCGTTTCCGTGAATACCGCGCCTGTTGCAGGTGCAACTTGCTCCTTAGAAAATAACAAAGGTAAATGGTACGTCAATCAAACCCCAGGTTCAGTTACAGTGCATCGCAGTTACAAAGATCTCGTTGTCACATGCAATAAATCAGGTGTAGGTTCAGGCCGTAAAATAATCGCATCAAGAACCAAAGGCATGGCTTTCGGTAATGTCGTATTTGGCGGCGTGATCGGTGCAGGTGTCGATATGGCAAATGGTTCAGCTTATGATTACCCAATCGATATTCAAGTGCCAATGTCACGAAGAGGTTAATCTCTTAACAGACACCTTGTTTGAATTGATTTACACTTATACCTCTCACTCATGGGAGGTAAATCTCTAATAAGTAAGGTGTCTGATTTATGAGTTCTCAACTATTTCAACTTTTATCTAACTTTGAGCCTGCCGGTGATCAACCGAAGGCAATTTCACAATTAATAAATGGATTACAACAAGGCTTAAGTCATCAAACTTTGTTAGGTGTTACAGGTTCAGGCAAAACATTTTCAATTGCGAATGTCATTCAGGCCTTGCAACGGCCAACCATCATTTTAGCACCAAACAAAACACTCGCAGCGCAACTCTACGGTGAAATGCAAGAATTTTTCCCTAAAAACGCCGTGGAATATTTTGTTTCGTACTATGATTATTATCAGCCTGAAGCTTACGTTCCATCGTCAGACACTTATATCGCCAAAGATGCATCGATTAACGAACATATTGAGCAAATGCGTTTATCCGCAACCAAAGCATTACTAGAACGCAGCGATGCGATTATCGTTGCAACTGTTTCAGCCATATATGGTTTAGGTGATCCACGCATGTATTTAAGCATGGTATTACACTTAGATCGCGGTGATAAAATCGATCAACGCCACTTATTGCGACGTCTGTCGGAATTACAATACACGCGCAATGATGTTGATCTTCATCGCGCGACATATCGTGTACGCGGCGATGTGATTGATGTATATCCTGCGGAATCCGATAAAGAAGCTGTGCGTATCGAATTAATGGGCGATGAAATTGAAAACCTCGCTTATTTCGATCCATTAACCGGTGAAATTTCACGTCGTGTGCCACGTTTAACGATTTATCCTAAATCACATTACGTCACTGCCCGTTCGCGAGTCGTTGAAGCGATTGATCAAATTAAAATTGATTTGAAAATTCGATTGGAAGAATTACGCAGCTTAAATAAATTAGTTGAAGCGCAACGTTTAGAACAACGCACGCAATATGATTTAGAATTAATGAATGAGTTGGGATATTGTTCGGGCATCGAAAATTATTCACGCTATTTGTCGGGCAGAGAAGCGGGTGATGCACCACCTACGTTATTTGATTATTTGCCGCCAAATTCATTATTAGTTGTAGATGAATCGCATGTGACGATTCCTCAATTGCGCGGCATGTATCGCGGTGACCGTTCACGCAAAGAAACATTAGTTGAATATGGATTTCGTCTTCCTTCTGCATTAGACAATCGTCCTATGCGTTTTGATGAATTTGAACAACGCGCACCGCAAATGATTTTTGTTTCAGCAACACCCAGTGTGTATGAACATGAATATTCCAGCGCGATTGTCGAACAAGTTGTTCGCCCAACGGGTTTGTTAGATCCAGAAGTTGAAGTGCGCCCAGGCCGTTCACAAGTCGATGACTTACTGTCTGAGATTAATAAACGAGTCGCGGTAAATGAACGTGTGCTCGTGACAACGCTAACTAAAAGAATGGCGGAAGATTTAACGGAATATTTAGAAGAACACAATGTACGTGTGCGTTATTTGCATTCCGATATTGAAACAATTGAACGCGTCGAAATAATCCGCAATTTACGATTAGGAAGTTTTGATGTGTTAGTCGGAATTAATTTATTGCGTGAAGGTTTAGATATGCCCGAGGTTTCGCTGGTTGGCATTTTGGATGCAGACAAAGAAGGTTTTTTGCGTTCAGAAACCGCATTAATTCAGACAATAGGACGCGTGGCGAGAAATATTAATGGCAAAGCTATTCTCTACGCAGATCGGGTGACAGGTTCTATGGAGCGCGCCATAAAAGAAACCGAACGTCGGCGCCAAAAGCAGAGAGAACATAATGAGGCGCATGGCATTACACCTCGCGGCGTGCAAAAATCCATACGCGACATTATGGAAGGCGCTTATGGCGTTAACTCGGTACGCGGTAAGTTGTATGCAAGAGTTGCTGAAAAAAATGCAGAATATATTGGGCTTTCACCAGAAAAACGTCAGGCCAAGATTGTTGAACTTGAAAAGAAAATGTATGATCATGCACATAATCTGGAATTTGAAGAGGCTGCGCATCTGCGTGATGTCATCAAGGAAATAGAAAAAAATAACATTGGTTTTTGATAAATTATAGGATGTAATTTAAAAAAAGGATTTTGCCATGTTACTAAAACGGTATCGCAAAAAGCGGAACTTTAAAGATACGTCAGAACCTAAAGGAAAAATTAAATCTGCTAAAAGCAAAAACCTGTACGTCATTCAGAAGCATGCAGCAAGTCATTTACATTATGATTTTCGTTTAGAACTAAAAGGTGTTTTAAAAAGCTGGGCTATTCCGAAAGGTCCAAGCTTAGATCCCAACGTAAAACGTCTCGCAGTCCACGTAGAAGACCATCCACTTGAATACGGAAATTTTGAAGGCAATATCCCGAAAGGACAATATGGCGGTGGCGCTGTCATGCTTTGGGATAAAGGAGAATGGCTGGCAGAAAAAGATGATCCTGAAAAATCCTATCAAAAAGGCAGTTTAACGTTTTCACTCAAAGGCAAAAAATTAAAAGGACTTTGGAAGTTAATTAGAATTCAATCTTCTCCCGATAATTGGTTGTTAATAAAAATCGAAGACAAATATGCACGTTCTTCCGACGATTACGATATTATTCAAAAAAAATCTAAGAGTGTAGTTTCAGGAAAATCAATAGAACAGTTAGCAAAATCAAATACATCCCTACAAAAAAAATCTAAAAAATCAGTCAAAACAAAAATAAACACTCAAATAAAACCAAAAGGTAAAAAGCATCAGATACCTAGTCTTATTAAACCGCAACTAGCAACGTTGGTTGAGCAACCACCGCAGGGCGATGAATGGTTGCATGAAATAAAGTTTGATGGATATCGGCTTATTGCATTTATTGAAAATAAAAAAATTAGACTCATGACGCGAGGAAATCAAAATTGGACCTCGAAATTTCCTAGTATCGTTCAAGAGCTGACTAAGCTCTCGTTGTCAAACGCCATACTGGATGGTGAGATTGTTGTTTTAGATAAAAACCAGCGATCTGATTTTCAATTATTACAAAATGCGATTAAAGATAATACAAACAAAAAATTTAATTATTATATTTTCGATTTAATTTATTATGACGGGTATGATTTATCGTCAGAGCCTTTGATCGAAAGAAAGAAAATATTGCATACTATTATTACCAGCGATACAGGAGTGCTTCGATATAGCGATCATGTGTTTGGCTCGGGTGATGCTGTTTTTGCTAAGAGTTGTGAGTTATCCCTAGAAGGGATCGTTTCAAAAAGCATTAACAGTCAATACGTGCAAAAAAGGGCTAAAAACTGGCTTAAAGTGAAATGTATTAAACGGCAAGAGTTTGTCATTGCTGGTTATACAATGCCGAAAGGTAGCAGAAAAAAGTTTGGGTCTTTATTGCTAGGCGTGTATTCAAAAAATAAAAAATTCGTTTACTGCGGACATGTAGGTACTGGATTTAATGAAAAATCATTGGCTTCAATTTTCAAAGAATTAAAAAAATATACGACGACTCAAATGCCATTTGAAAAAACTCCACCAGCTAGTAAAAATGTCAAATGGATCAAGCCAGCTTTAATAGCAGAAGTTGAATTTGCTGAGTGGACATCGGATGGTATTTTGCGACATCCCAGTTTTAAAGGAATGCGCAGCGATAAAGTTCCCAAAAATATTGGCGTTGAAATGCCACATCACGTTGGACGAGCAGCTAAAATGAAATCTGCAAAAACCGTTGAATTGACTCATCCAGATAAAATTTTATTTCCCAAGCTTGGCGTTACGAAATTACAATTATTTGACTACTATAAAAATATTCAAAAATGGATCATGCCATATATCATTAATCGACCGATTACTCTGGTTCGATGTCCAAATGGACAATCAAAAGAGTGTTTTTATCAAAAGCATACCAATAGTTCTACACCGGCAGAGTTGAAATCAATTCCTATCAAAACAAAACATGCAACAGAAAATTATATTTACATTGATGAGATTGATGGTTTGCTAGCACTACCACAGTTGGGCGTTCTTGAAATTCATACATGGGGCAGTCGAGTTGATGATCTCGAAAATCCTGATATAATTGTATTTGATATTGATCCGGCAGTAGGTATTAAATGGAAAGAAGTTGTAGCAGCTGCTTTCGAAATAAGAGCTCAACTAAAAAAAATTAAATTAAAATCATTTGTCAAAACAACTGGCGGGAAAGGATTACATGTAGTTGTTCCAATTGCTCCAGAATTTGGCTGGGATGATGTAAAAGCATTTACACATAGCTTAGTGAATTATTTGGTTGAAAAAAACCCCGATAAATATATAGCAACTATGTCAAAATCTAAGCGTACGGGAAAAATATTTATTGATTATTTGCGTAATTTTCGCGGTGCAACAGCGGTTGCACCTTATTCCACGCGAGTTAACGATAACGCATCCATTGCAACTCCACTTAGCTGGAGTGAGCTTACAAATAATATTAAAGATACAACGTATACGATCAAAACGATATTTAAGCGCTTGGATAAAATGAAACAGGATCCATGGAAAGATTTTTTTAAGATTAAACAATCTTTGCGCTTGGATAAATTATAATTTCAGTATTTAAAGAAGGATCTTATTATGAAATTGACAAGTACTGCATTTGAAAATGAAGGGAACATCCCCAGAAACTATACCTGTGATGGTGCAGGCATAAGTCCGCCGCTGACAATTAGCAACGTCCCAACAGATGCTGTCAGTTTGGTTCTCATCATGGATGACTCTGATGTACCTAAATCCATTCGTCCAGATGGCATTTGGGATCATTGGATTGTTTATAACATCCCTGCGTCTACAACTGAAATTGCTGAAGGTGAAGAACCTGCGGGTGTTCACGGGCTCGGCACCGGTAAAAATACGAATTATTATGGGCCGTGTCCTCCTGACGGCATGCATCGATATTATTTTAATCTTTATGCTTTAGATACGCGCCTTGATTTGCCTATCAATTCAACTAAAAAACAAGTGATGGATGCGATGAAACAACACGTATTAGCAAAAGCGATTTTAATTGGTCGTTATAAAAAAGAGGGAACTTAGCAAGCTCTCTCCGTTTTTTCTAGGGCTACATCAAAACGTACGAACAGGCGCATCAAGCTTAGCATAATATACTTCTTCTATATGCTTTGTATGATTTGAGATATGTTCATTTGATTTTTTTGCGATTAACTTAAACTTAAGTAATTCTCGATAACTTAAAAATCCATACGAACTTTTGGCGCCTTCAGTTCTGGCTGTTCTTTCAAGAAATAAAAATCTTTCAAATTTCTTGTTACGCACAATTAAATCAGGAATCATTTTCATAAAGATATTTATCGTATAATTATCATATAAAGTCTTATAGTTCAGAAAATTCATTTGCGCATTCTGATCACGACCTTGATCTGGCTTAATCCACGAGTTATCACATACGATAGTGATATATTCCTCTAAATCAAAATGAATATAATTTTTTTCTTTCGGGTGAAGTGAAAATTTAAATATTTGGTCGTAAACACCGCCCGTTGTGTAGGTATTTACAAATAAACAGAGCTTTTGATCCGTCGTTGTCAGCCATGTTCTATGGTCAGGAGTAGATTTAATTATTTTGTATATGTCATCAAAGTATCGAATACAAGCTGCAAATGAAGGATGGTGTGGTATAGCTGCCATAAAATAGATATTAAATCTGTCATCTGAATTATCGCTCACAATATAATGCAGTATACCTAAGGGAGCGTGCATATTTCCAAACGATTTCTTTGGTCTTAAATCAACATCAAGATAAATACCACCACGATCGTGAAGAATGGTTCCTCTCGTCATATCAGATGCGCGAGCAAAATTTTTAAGGCTGTTCTCAAATTTAATATGTTCTAAATTGGCAAAGTTACGTTGCTCTGCTGAATTAAGATCAATAAAGCTAAGTCGTTGCGCAGCACAAAAAGCAGCTAATGCTGTGAAATCTTTATCAGTCATGCTAGTTGCATCAGTATAGAGACAGACTTCGTGCTCAGGATTTAATCGTTGAGCAGATTTCACGTTACTTTGGTATGGATATAGTTTTGTATCGGGTAACATCGAACCAAACCATACAAAATAAATCACTTTTGGAATTTCAACACGGGTTTCATCATGCTTAACTTCTAGTGTGTTCAAAGCCTTGGTTGAAGATAATGCGGTTGTTAATCTAGTTGTAGACATCTTGTATATTTTAACTCGATTAGTGTGATATTAAGCCATACAATAACCAATTAGCGCTGGAAATGCAATTAATTTGTCCAACAGCTCAGACCAGCAGGATAGGTTACAAACAGCGCGACAAAACAATTTTTCAGCTAGATTTTCGTTTGGGATTTTTTTTCGTAGGCTTTTTAATTTTTTTATCTTTTAAGCTTTTCTTCAATAAATCGACAAAATTAATAACATTACTACTTTTAGATAAGCTACTTTTTTTTGCTTTAGATTTTTTCGGTTTTTCATGGTGAATTTTTTCTTCAATAAATTTTTCTAGGGCTTTTCTGTATTCATCATGATAAGCATTAGGATTCCATTTCGTTGTCATTGAGTCGACTAACTGTTTAGCGATTTCTAGTTCTTTTGCGCTAATTTTATATTTCTTCAGCGTCGCTGTAGGTAGCTCAAATTCGGACGGCTTTTTTATTTCTTGTGGATAATGCAACAGGTTTAGAATGAGTGCATTCTCATACGGCATTAAAGCCGCTAAATATTCGCGCGTATGGATAATGACTTTCGCGATGCCGACTTTTTTAGTATTTGTTAACGTTTCACGAAGCAGCACATAACCTTTATCGCCTTTTTTATCAGGAACCAAAAAATAAGGTTTATCAAAGACTATGCAATCTAGGCTATTTGCGTTGATGAAGTTTTCAATATCGATTGTTTTAGAATGTTCGCCGGCAAGTTCTTTTAATTCTTTTTCGTTGAAGAGAACATAGTTGTTATCATCATATTCGTAACCTTTAGCAACATCTTCCCAGGCGACTTCTTCGCCTGTATGTTCATTGATGCGAACATAACGAATACGTGATTTATCGCGACTATCTAATAATTTAAATTGAATATCAAATTTTTTTTCGCCGGAGTAGAGAATGACGGGGATGTTAACTAGTCCAAAAGTAATATAACCTTTCCATATGGGTCGTGACATACTTCATCCTTTTAGTTAAGTGCTTTCCGTGATAAACCAAGAAAGCACTCTCCTAAGATTATGCTACGTTAATTAATCTTTCCAGTGGTTGTCATCTAAGAATTCATCTATTTCTTGCTTAGCTTGTTCTTTTTGATAACCATATTTTTTCTGAACATTTCCTAATAATTCTTCGTATGATCCTTGCATTTGAGCAACTTCATCATCAGTGAATTTGCCCCATTGTTGTTTCACTTTGCCTTTGATTTCTTTCCATTTGCCTTTAATAATATCTTCATTTGTTCCCATGGTGATTCTCCTTTTGGTTTATGGAAGTTTAGATCTACCTACTAAGTGCATAATGAGTGACACGATGAAAAGCACTAAGAATATAAAGAAAATGATTCTTGCAATTTCTGCAGCCGCAACAGCGATACCTGTGAATCCAAATATAGCTGCAATAATCGCGATCACTAGAAACGTTAAAACCCAATTTAACATTCTTATTTTCCTTAATTAATTAGTACATTATTTATTACGGTTCTGATCTTGATTTTGATTGTTGCGATTTTTGTTCTGATCATCGCGAGGATTTTTGTTGCTTCCTGGCATTTGATCACCACCAGCTTGTCCTGGACGTTTGTTATCTTGTCCTTGATTATTACGATCTTGATTATTACGATTCTGATCTTTTCTGTTGTCTTCGCTCATACTCAATCTCCTTTTGATATACATTGGGGGTAAGTACTATTTTGAATGAAGTAATTGAGAGAATACAAGTTAGGTGTTTCTCGTAATTATATAGGGATAAACCCTTAGCAAGCAGTAAGAGAGTAGCTAAAATCTCGTGAAAATCTTATAATATGATTTGGTAAGTCAATCAATTGGAGGGATTCTATAATGAAAAAATTATTATTGTTAGCAATGATTATATTACCCTTGGCAGGTTGCCATGCTTCAATCGGTGTGGATCCTGCGCCTACTAGAACAACTAGCACGACCTATACGGCGCCTGCAGCAAGCAGCACAACCTACTCAACGCCGGTTGCAGAAACGACAGTGACAAGATACTAGGATGTAAAATCAACCCTCCCGCATTCGGGAGGGTTGTAAAAAATAAGAAAAAATATTCGACTGAATGTTTTTAATAATTGTTTTTCTATAATGCCTGAAATATTTTTTTGTAGATTTTGCTCGCAAGTATTATTAGCGAGGATATTTATTTTGCCATCAGAGGAATTTATTTTGCGATGGAATTTGGGCTAGTCATGGTAAATTTCCTTAATCTCTAGGATATCATCCGTGAGAGGTCTTGTCGCTATCAACAAACTCTCAGGCCTCCTCCCTTAATGCATTTCTTTCGAGGGAAAACCTTGCGCCATTTTGAATGTAATGCTATCTTTCTCCGTCTTAAAAAAACAGGCACGTAGCTCAGTGGTAGAGCATCACCTTGACATGGTGGTGGTCGGTGGTTCGATCCCACTCGTGCCTACCAGATGAATTGAAATCCTTTGAATCGCAGAGGATATTTATTTTTGTAAGAGGCAAGTATGCCTGTTATTACGTTACCCGATGGAAGTGAAAAACAATTTGCTACTGCAGTGACGATTGCACAAGTCGCTGCAAGTATTGGAGCTGGATTGGCGAAAGCTGCGATTGCTGGTCGAGTTGATGGTAAGTTGGTTGATACCTCTTATCTAGTCGAACACGATGCGAGTATTTCGATCGTCACCGAAAAAGATCCTGCTGCGCTAGAAGTCATTAGGCATTCGACCGCACATTTACTGGCTCAGGCAGTCAAAGCATTATTCCCAACAGCGCAAGTGACCATTGGTCCAGTCATTGAAGATGGCTTTTATTATGATTTTGCGTTTGGTCGTACCTTTACGCCAGACGATTTAGTCCGCATTGAAGAAAAAATGCATGAATTAGCAAAACAAGATTTGGCGGTAACGCGTGGCGTATTGTCTCGCGAAGATGCCATTAAATTTTTCCGTGGGATTGGCGAAGAATACAAAGCAAAAATTATTGAAGCCATTCCTGAAGGTGAGCAGCTCTCTATTTATCAGCAAGGTGATTTTATCGACTTGTGCCGTGGGCCGCACGTGCCCTCAACGGGTAAGCTCAAAGCCTTCAAGTTGACCAAGTTGGCTGGTGCTTACTGGCGCGGTGATTCAAATAACGAAATGCTACAGCGTATTTATGGCACTGCGTGGACAGACAAAAAAGCACTTGAAGAATACTTAATTCGCATCGAAGAAGCCGAAAAACGCGATCATCGTAAATTGGCAAAGACCCTGGACTTATTTCACATCCAGGAAGAAGCGCCAGGCATGGTGTTCTGGCACCCAAATGGTTGGGCGATTTATCAACAAATTAAACAGTACATTACCGAACGTATCACTGCAAATGGTTATCAAGAAGTGGCGACACCACAATTAGTTGACCTGGATTTATGGCGAAAATCAGGCCATTGGGCAATGTTTAGTAATGATATGTTTACGGTAGAAGCGGATGAGCGTACTTTCGCTTTGAAACCGATGAACTGTCCTTGCCACGTTCTGATCTTCAAACAAGGGTTACGTAGCTACCGTGATTTGCCATTACGCCTGGCTGAATTTGGTTGTTGTCATCGCAATGAATTATCCGGTGCGATGCATGGTCTCATGCGTGTACGCCAAATGGTGCAAGACGATGCCCATATTTTTTGTATGGAAAGCCAGATCCAGGATGAAGCAGTTAAATTCATAGACTTAATCTTAGATGTTTATAAAGACTTTAGCTTTAATGAAGTGATTATTAAATTAGCAACTCGTCCCGATAAGCGCATCGGTACAGATGAATCATGGGATACAGCCGAAAAAGCCTTGGCTGCCGCCTTGGATCAAGCTGGCTTACCTTATACTGTCTTGCCGGGCGAGGGTGGTTTTTATGGACCTAAGATTGAATTTCATTTGAAAGATAGTATAGGTCGGACCTGGCAATGTGGTACCCTGCAGATCGATTATAACCAACCCGAGCGTTTAGATGCTTATTATATCGCGGAAGACAGCAGTAAAAAAGTACCGGTCATGCTGCACCGCGCCATTTTGGGGTCTTTGGAACGGTTTATTGGCATACTAATTGAAAACTATTCTGGTAAAATGCCGGTCTGGTTAGCGCCGGTTCAGGCAATTGTGATGAATATTACTGACCGAGCAGCCGAATTTAGTGAAGAAATCGTGAATTTCTTAAAAAAACACGGGCTTCGAGCAAAATCGGACTTGAGAAATGAGAAGATCGGCTTTAAAATCCGCGAACACACATTACAGTGTGTCCCTTACTTATTAGTTGTGGGAGATCGTGAGGTGGAAACGCGTTCTGTTTCGGTAAGAACTCAGCAAGGTGCTGATTTAGGTAGCATGTCATTAGAACAGCTACTAACCCTTATCAAAGAAGCAGTGGCGCGACGGGGTAGAATGGATTTAGGAGGAAGTGAGAATTAGCGCAGAAAAGAAACCTCGGATTAATGAGGAAATAAGAGTCCCAGAAGTCCGATTAATTGATGCTGAAGGTAATCAATTAGGTGTTGTTTCATCCCGCGAAGCACGGCGTATTAGTGAAGAGGCTGGTCTCGACTTAGTTGAGATATCCCCTGATGCTAAACCGCCAGTTTGTCGAATAATGAATTTTGGCAAATTTACTTACCAACAAAGTAAGCGTAAAGCTGCGGCAAAAAAGAAACAAAAGCAGGTTCACCTCAAGGAAGTTAAACTTCGTCCTGGCACAGAGGAAGCTGATTACCAAGTTAAGTTACGCAATATAGAGCGTTTTTTAGCGGATGGTGATAAAGCCAAAGTGACATTGCGATTCCGTGGACGTGAAATGACACACCCTGAGTTAGGTTTACAGCTCATGGAGCGTGTGATTACTGATTTGACGGAAATTGGCCTTGTCGAACAGCGTCCTAAGATGGAAGGTCGCCAAATGGTGATGGTTATAGGACCAAAGAAGACTAACTAACTGCCTGATTTAAATTTCTTAGTGTATATGCTCATCGCAACTTGTTTTTAGTGCGGGATGCTAAAAAGCCAGTTGCGATGAGTATTATGCGTTTGAATTGATGATTTTGAGTGATTGAAGTGGAGTATAAATAAAATGCCCAAATTAAAAACGAACCGTGGTGCGGCAAAGCGCTTCCGAGCGACTGCTAATGGCTTCAAATGTCGCCGTACAAACCGCAGCCATATTTTGACTAAAAAGTCGACGAAGCGTAAGCGTCACTTGCGTGCAACTGGCCGAATTGATGCATCTGATGTGCGTTCAGTCGCACGCATGCTTATTGTGCGTTAATTGAGGAGATAAGAAATGGCAAGAGTAAAAAGAGGCGTCACAGCACGTGCGCGCCACAAAAAAGTATTGGCTAAGGCCAAAGGTTATTATGGTGCTCGCAGCCGCGTTTATCGCGTTGCAGTACAAGCCGTAACGAAAGCTGGACAATATGCGTATCGTGATCGCCGTCAGAAAAAGCGTAATTTCAGAGCGCTTTGGATTGTGCGTATCAATGCAGCAGCTCGTGAACATGGTTTGTCTTATAGCGTCTTCATGAATTGCTTGAAAAAACTGGCGATCGATGTTGATCGTAAAGTATTAGCGGATATTGCTGTTCATGATCGTGTAGCATTCGCAGAATTGGCAAGTCAGGCTAAAGAAAGTTTAGCTGCGTAGTAAAAAATCTGTCAATCCCGCAAACGCGGAACTTGTTTGGATGTAGGGGCGAACCTGTGTGTTCGCCCTTTGTTTAACTTCGAGTTAATGCCGCCCCTATAACCGCGCATCGAGGTTGTTCCACACCCGCTCCTTTGCTGATACTGCAGCTCTTAAGGATGCGTTTCGCGAAAATGACACGTTTTAATGCTTTGGAAAAAATTCTATGACGGACTTGGATGCAATCTTAGAGCAAGCCACACAAGAAATTTCTGCTACAACGGATTTAAAAGATCTCGACCATTCTCGCGTACATTATCTCGGTAAAAAAGGAAAGCTGACTGAGTACTTAAAAAACTTAGGTCAATTACCACCTGAAGAACGTCCACTCGTAGGTCAGCAGGTCAATACAGTTAAACAAAAAATTCAAGATTTAATTGAGCAACGGTTAGCACATTTGAGTAAGCAACAAATTACATCTCAATTAGCCGCTGAAGCCATCGATATCTCATTACCTGGACGCCGGCAAGATACTGGCACAATTCATCCCGTCACCAAAACGCGTGAGCGTATTGAAACTTTATTTTCTCAAATGGGTTTCACGACGATGGATGGTCCTGAGATTGAAGATGACTATCACAATTTTGAAGCACTCAATATTCCCCAAATGCATCCCGCACGTGCGATGCAAGATACATTCTATTTTCCAGATAACACCGTATTGCGCACACATATGTCGCCGGTGCAAATTCGTGTGATGGAAAATACTAAACCACCTTTACGGATTGTTGCAATGGGGCGGGTTTATCGACGTGATTTTGATATCACCCATACACCCATGTTTCATCAGATTGAAGGTTTGATGATTGATGAAAACGTCAGTTTTGCGGATCTTAAAGGGATTTTAACCCAGTTTTTGCAGGCATTTTTTGAAGCGAAGGTACCAATCCGTTTTCGTGCTTCTTACTTTCCGTTTACCGAGCCTTCAGCTGAAGTTGATATTGGCTGTCAAAATTGTCACGGCAAAGGGTGTCGTATTTGTAAAAATACCGGCTGGCTTGAAGTATTAGGTTGCGGCATGGTTCATCCTAACGTTTTTCGATTTGTGGGTATCGATGGCGAACGTTATACGGGATGGGCATTTGGTGCGGGTCTAGATCGTTTAACGATGCTGCGTTATGGCGTGACTGATTTACGCGCTCTGTTTGAAAATGATTTGCGTTTTTTAAAACAGTTTTAGGATTCCAACATGAAAATAAGTGAGCACTGGCTACGAGAATGGGTCAATCCAGCTGTAACGTCCGATGAATTGTGCGAACGTTTAACCATGGCTGGATTAGAAATAGAAGAAGTTGCACCAGTCGCCGAAAAATTTTCTGGCGTTGTAGTTGGGAAAGTATTGCATGTAGAAAAACATCCAGAAGCAGATCGATTACATGTTTGTACAGTTGATACAAATGGCGCTGAGCCATTAACGATTGTGTGCGGCGCTAAGAATGTTCAAGCTGGAATTAAAGTCGCAGCGGCTCTAGAAGGCGCGGTGCTAGCCAATAATTTGAAAATTACAGCGAGCAAATTGCGAGGCGTGCTCTCACATGGCATGCTCTGTTCAGCGCAAGAATTGGGATTAACAACAGAAGGCGAGGGATTGATCGTATTGCCGGCGGATGCACCGGTTGGTGAAAATGTGTGGGAATATTTAAATCTTGCCGATCATGTGATTGATATTTCTATCACACCGAATCGTGGTGATTGTTTAAGTGTATTAGGTGTTGCAACAGATATTGCGGCGCTCATGCAAACAGAAATACACAACCTACCTATTTCTAAAATCGAAACAACAATTTCAGATACTCTGCCTGTTACGATTAGCGAACAAATTGAATGTCCCCATTACGTGGGTCGAATTATTCGAAATGTGACTGCCGATGCTATAACACCGGTCTGGTTGCAAGAACGGTTGCGTCGCAGCGGAACTCGTTCGATTAGCCCAATCGTTGACGTAATGAATTATGTCATGCTCGAGTTGGGTCAACCAATGCACGCGTTTGATCTAGAAAAAATTTCAGGCGGCATTGAAGTACGGATGGCAAAAACGTCCGAACAGTTGGAATTATTAGATGGCCAAACCATTACATTTGCGCCAAAAACGCTAGTCATTGCTGACCAACAAAAACCACTTGCGATTGCTGGCGTGATGGGTGGATTGGATTCAGGTGTGACATTGCTCACAAAAAATATTTTTCTTGAGAGCGCATTTTTTCAGCCGACCTCGATTGCGCGTACGAGTCGGCATTATAAATTAGGTTCTGATTCATCTTATCGTTTTGAACGAGGTGTAGATCCTGCGTTGCAAATGCGTGCAATAGAGCGCGCAACGCAACTTATTTTAGTCATTGCAGGCGGTGAAGCCGGGCCTGTGACAGATGAGTTATATAATGCCCATTTACCTCAGCCAAAAGAAATCAGTTTGCGTAGTTTGCGAATCGCTAAAATATTAGGATTGAAAATAGCAGATCATGAAATTGAAAACATTTTGCAACGTTTGTCTTTTGTAACGAAAAAAACGCAAGACGGTTGGCAAGTGACTGTTCCTGCGCGACGATTTGATATTACGTTGGAAATCGATTTAATCGAAGAAATTATTCGAATCTATGGCTACGAAAAAATTCCACTGCACACAGCAGTGTCCGGAATGCAGATTAATCCGCGTTCAGAAAAAACCATTCCTTTAGCGACCATACGGCATCTTTTGTCAGGCATGGGCTATCAAGAAGTTGTGACCTATAGTTTTGTTGACAAAAAGTTACAAAATTTATTTGATCCAGAGACACAACCAAAAGAATTGCTCAACCCAATGACATCTGAAATGTCAGTGATGCGAACCACTCTTTGGCCGGGCTTAGTGAATACGTTGCTGTATAACCGAAATCGTCAGCAATCACGTGTTCGAATTTTTGAAACTGGATTACGTTTTATTTTTAAAGATTCGCAAATCCTGCAACAACCGGTGGTAAGCGGTTTAATCTGCGGCAGCGCAATGCCGGAACAATGGAATGTAGCGACTCGAAAAGTGGATTTTTTCGACTTAAAAGGTGATTTAGAGAATATTTTGAAACTAACCTTTGCAACAGATGAATTTGAGTTCAAAAATTCAACACATTCTAGCCTGCATCCTGGCCAAGCAGCTGACATTTATCGATCCGGCGAATATGTAGGCGTTTTGGGCGCCTTGCATCCCGCTATTTTACAAAGCCTGGATTTGCAAGAGCCTGTTTTGGTCTTTGAAATGCTGCTAGACCGCATTACAACAGCAAATTTGCCCCGTTTTAGTGAAATTTCCAAGTTCCCTGAGATACGTCGGGATATAGCACTTTTGGTGAATCAAGCTGTACCAGTACGCTCAATTCAGGATACAATAATTAATGTGGCAGGAGAGTTATTGCAGGACGTTAAGGTCTTTGACGTCTATCAGGGAAAAGGCGTTGCTCCAGAACAGAAGAGTATAGCTTTAGCTTTGATTTTGCAGCATGCCACACGCACGTTAGTCGATGAAGAAGTGGCTCTATTAATGGAACGAGTCATCAATGCACTGAAAGAAAAGTTCGCTGCTGAACTAAGGGGCTAAGTATGGCACTAACCAAGGCAGATATAGCAGAACATCTTTTTAATGGAATAGGTCTGACCAAACGCGAAGCAAAAGAAATTGTTGAATTATATTTTCAACAAGTTTGCAAAGCATTGGAAAGCGGTCAGCAAGTTAAGCTTTCTGGATTCGGAAATTTCGAACTACACGATAAAAGCGAGCGTCCAGGGAGAAATCCTAAAACAGGCGAAGCTATTCCTGTTTCTGCTCGTCGAGTTGTGACATTTCGAAGTGGCCAGAAACTAAGAGCGCGTGTTGAGGTTTATACAGGGAATGAAAACCAAGACCATTCAGGCAAGGAATCTTAAGCGCAAGCAAAATACACCGCTTACGTTGCCAGAGATTCCAAACAAATGCTACTTCACCATTGGTGAAGTTGGCGTTTTGTGTGCGGTTAAGCCGCACGTGTTGCGTTATTGGGAACTTGAGTTTACTCAATTAAAACCAATAAAACGGCGCGGTAATCGACGTTATTACCAAATGACTGATGTGTTGATTGCTCGCCGGATACGAAAATTATTGTATGATGATGGATTCACAATTGAAGGTGCTAGGCTGCAATTGCAATCAATCCCCCTTGATCCAAATAAATCAGCACAAACTGAAACAGATGTGAAAAAAATGATTGCAGATCTTGAAGGAATTTTGCAAAAATTGAAAACCCAAGAAATTTCGCAATAATAAACTTATATTTCTCGCAGTTAATTATTATTACGTTGATACAAAACGGGGCGTAGCGCAGCCTGGTAGCGCACTTGTCTGGGGG
>JBDTIZ010000226.1:0-12819 GCA_039936115.1 Gammaproteobacteria bacterium | reverse complement strand
CGGGGTCCGGGTTTTAAATAATAAAAAATACATTTTATTTTTTATTTTGTTAATGACTTTTTTGTGCTTTGATTCCGGACCCCGCAACAAGTGCGGGGTGACAAGTTATTAAGTGCGGGGTGCAAGTTATTAAGTGCAGGGTGACAAGTTATCAAGTGCGGGATGACAGGTCTTTCTTCTAACGAAGTTCTTGAATCAATTGCTTCACCGAGTTGGTCGCGGCACCCCAATTTAAACGTGTTTGGAATTCATGAAATGACGATAATGCCAATTCTTCATAACGAGAATAATTGTGCATGAGATCCATAATATAATCGCAATAGACTGAAGGTTCTGCATCTAATCCAAATGTCATTCCATTGATATTATTTTTAACGACAGTTGAAATGCCGCCCACGTAAGAGCTCAAGACAGGCAAGCCAAAGGCGCTGGCTTCACAAAAAGCAATTGCACACGCTTCAGCACGCGAAGGTAGAAATAAAAAATGGGATTGGCTAAGTAAATCAGTAATTTTTTGCAATCCTTCCGGCGTCCGTTTTGAAATAAACCCATGACATTTAATGTAAGAAGGAATTTCTACACCTCTAGGCGGATGGCAACCCACGAAATTAAGTTCAACAGGCTGGCCGGCAGCGTGTAATGCTTTTGCCACATTAAAAACAATATCGCCACCTTTGCGATGCCAATGTTTTCCGAGAAATAATAATTTCACTGTGTCGCGTGAACGGGCTCTTACCATGTTGCGAATATCGTTGACTGAATGCGTGCAATTTATATTCGCGCCGAAAGGAACAACTTTGACTTTGTCTTTACTGGCGCCATAAATTTCTAACGCGGTCCGCGCAGCCCAATCTGAAGAAAAAATGGCAAGATCACAGTGCGCCAAACAAGCGCGTGTAATAATATTGCCTTGCTCAACAGAGGTAGCTGAGTGGCTTGAAAATCCAGGATAGAATCCCAGCAAGCTTGCATACAGGCCATCGGTCCATAATACGACGGGTTTTTTGCTTTCTAGGTAACAAATTGGGTTGATGAGTGGCGAAATGATCGCATCGACATCATAGTTTTGTAATCGTTCGGCAACTTGTTTGGAATAATGTTTGGCAACCGTCACATTAAATCGCGGACTTTCACGCTGCCCACACGCTGTTTTTTTCCAGAATTGTTTGAGTTTGAAAAAAGACGGTAATTTTCGCGATAAGTTGCCAATATACTCAATCGGCACACCTTGTTGTTCAAATCCCTTGGCCATATGGAAAGGCGTACCAGACCAATTAATAACATCTCGTGCATCAAAAGTAGTCGCGTAGGCAAGTTTCATGCGGAATTCCTAGACTGAAAAATGCTTTGTTTATAGCAGGTTAGGGGATTTTCGACAAGGGGTTAT
This sequence comes from Gammaproteobacteria bacterium, assembly GCA_039936115.1. Classification (GTDB taxonomy): domain Bacteria; phylum Pseudomonadota; class Gammaproteobacteria; order DSM-16500; family DSM-16500; genus DATIJJ01. Next base: position 11,432 of record JBDTIZ010000226.1, on the reverse strand, counting down.
TATCTGTTATTCCCGCGAAGGGGAACCCATCCAGATAGATTCCCGCCTTCGCGTGAATGATAAATCGCTTACGCTCGCAATGATGAAAGCAAAAAAGGTATATATTTTCCTATCCCCAACTATGATAAACTTCGCCATTTCGCAATTACGGCCAGTTTAGGATCCTAACTAACATGAAAGTGACCAAGGCAGTATTTCCAGTGGCAGGACTCGGGACCCGCTTTTTACCAGCGACGAAAGCAAATCCCAAAGAAATGATGCCTATTGTCGATAAACCCTTAATTCAATATGCCGTTGAAGAAGCCGTTGCGGCGGGAATCACCGAACTTATTTTTGTGACGAGCAGCAGCAAGCGTGCCATTGAAGATCATTTTGATTCTAATTATGAATTAGAATCCAGCTTGCTCGAGCGTGGTAAATTTGACTTGCTAGAAATCGTCCGCGATATCTTACCGGAAGGCGTATCGTGCGCCTATATTCGCCAAAAATCACCGCAAGGTCTAGGTCATGCTGTCTTATGTGCTAAACAGTTAGTGACGAACGAACCGTTTGCTGTCTTGCTAGCAGATGATTTGATTGATGGCGGGGCACGCTCTTGTTTACGTCAGATGGTCGATGCATTTGAAGAGACACAATCGAGTTTAGTCGCCGTACAAAAAATTCCTTCCACCGAAACAAAAAAATATGGTGTCGTAGATGTCGCGGGTTCAAATAATTTACTCACCGCCATTCATGGCATTATTGAAAAACCGAATCCAGAAGATGCACCTTCAAATCTGGGTGTTGTGGGTCGTTATATTTTAACGCCTAGAATTTTTACCTTGCTGGAACAAACCGTGCGCGGCTCCGGCGGCGAATTGCAATTAACGGATGCGATTGCTACCTTGCTCAATGAGCAACCCGTACATGCGTTGCAATTTCATGGCAAACGATACGATTGCGGTAGCAAATTAGGTTATCTTGAAGCAACAATTGCTTATGCATTAAAACATCCAGAAGTTTCGGAAGAGTTTAGACATTCACTGCGAGAGCTGGTCGCATGCATGGAGTAATCGCTAACGAGTTTGCTATTGCTAAAAAAAAGACGAACACCATTGTTTATTTAGTGGCGGCATTTTTTAGCATTATTCTGGCTATTTGGGCTGCCGCGAAAACATCTATCATAAATCCCGACGCAATTTGTTATTTGCAAAGTGCTGCAACAATGAGCGATGGCTTGTCAGCAGCAACGCATGTGTGTAATCAGGCAAACTGGCCGTTTTATTCAATGTGTATTTATGCATTAAGCCAAATGACGCATCTTTCTTATCTCTCAGCGGCTAATTGTTTGGATGGATTTTTCTCACTTATTTCTGTGATAACGTTTATCGCAATTGTTCGTACATTGACAACCTCAGCTCGCATTGTTGGATTGGCTGCAGTTGTGATTTTGTTGGCGCATGATTTTAATGAGATTCGAGTTGATGTTATTCGCGATCATGGCTACTGGGCATTTTATTTATTATCATTGTTTTTTTTCTTACGATTTTTTCAACGCTATCGCTTTCATACGGCAATTCTTTGGAGCGTAACGCTCATTGCAGCAACAATGTTTCGGATTGAAGGTGCGATATTTTTATTGCTGCTACCTATGGCAGTATTGTTTGATGTAAGAAACCATCTCTCCGTCAGAGTGAAAGCATTTTTCCAATTAAACGCACTCCCTATTTTCGCAACACTTGGTGTGATTACCTGGCTAATCGTCAATCCTCTGCAACAATTAGGACGATTATCTGAAGTTCAATATCAATTAGTTCACGGTATTGGTGAGCTTGTGAAACGATTTACAATGGCCAAGGATGCATTAGCTCTCCATGTATTGAGTCCTTTTGCATTGCATGAAGCGCCAATTATTTTGGTGGTGATGTTAATCGGTTGGTATGTAGTTAATGTCATATCCAATTTATCGATTGGTTATGCTGGACTTGTCATTTATGGTTGGTGGAAAAAAACGGCGAAATGGAATTTCGAGACACGTCTTGTAATGGGATCCTATATTTTTGTAAATGTTTTTATTACAGCTATTTTTCTTGTCGATAATTTATTTTTAGCGAAACGTTATTTGATCGGTTTATCTCTGGTCTTAATGCTCTGGGTGCCGTTTGCATGTGAAAGTTTGCTCACGCAGTGGAAAAGCCGTAAATGGCCTGTATTACTCGCAGCTATTTTTATGTTGACGTATGGCTTAGGTGGCATAGTTGATTTTGGATATTCAAAAAAATATATTCGTGATGCCGGCGATTGGTTAGCGGTAAATACAGCACTTGACGCAAAAATTTATAGCAATGATTATCAATTGTTATATTATGCCAACCATTTAGGCAACGATATTTTTTCCAAAGGCCATGAATATGAAAAACTTAAAGCGATAGATGAAGGTAGGTGGAAACAATTTGATTATCTTGCATTGCGCAGTAGAAAGAAAAATTCTGTGAATGATGAAAGTATTTTAAAACAAATAACATGGGCACCTATTAAAGTGTTTGAAAACACACACGGTGATCAAGTACGTGTTTATCAAGTGAAGACAAAAGTAAAAGTAAAAATGAACGGAGGATCGCTTTGAATATTACAGTAATCGGTGCAGGTTATGTTGGCTTAGTAACAGGGACTTGTTTTGCTGAACTTGGCAATCACGTGACCTGTGTCGATGTAAACAAACAAAAAATCGATAACTTAAATAATGGCATTCTTCCTATCTATGAGCCTGGTTTAGACACTCTGGTTGCGACAAATATTGCTGAGGGTCGTTTGAAGTTTGTGTCTGCGCTAAAAGAAGTGGCAGGCGACCCAGATATTATTTTTATTGCTGTTGGTACACCGAGTGATAAAGATGGATCGGCTGATATGCAATATGTGCTTGAAGCAGCCAAAAATATTGGTGCGCACATTAATCATTATTGCATTGTAGTGGATAAATCCACAGTACCTGTAGGTGTTGCAGATCAAGTTAAACAAATCATTCAAGATGGATTAAAAAATCGCGGCGTGACAGCGAAATTTGATGTAGTCAGCAATCCGGAATTTTTACGTGAGGGAGCCGCGATTGATGACTTTATGCGACCTGATCGCATTATTATTGGTTTAACTTCCAAAAAAGCAAAATCGATTATGTTAGATCTTTACACGCCTATCTTGCGTAACCCGGAAAAAATTTATTTCATGAGCGTCAAAGATGCTGAAATGACAAAATATGTTGCGAACGCGATGCTCGCGACCAAGATATCTTTCATGAATGAAATGGCATTGCTGTGTGATCGAATGGGTGTTGATGTGGAAAATGTGCGAATGGGTATTGGTTCTGATTCACGCATTGGTCATTCTTTCATTTATCCAGGTTGTGGTTATGGCGGCTCTTGTTTCCCAAAAGACGTTAAAGCGTTGGTGCGCATGGCGGAAGTGAATGGTATAGATCCACTGGTTTTACGTGCTGTTGAAGAACGCAATTTCAATCAAAAACATGTATTACCTGAAAAGATTTTCAAAAAATTTGGTAAAGATTTATCGAATATCACAATTGGTGTTTGGGGTTTGTCATTTAAACCGGGCACTGATGATATGCGTGAAGCTTCGTCACTCATTTTGTTAGAAAAATTACTCGCGCATAATGCAACGGTTCATGCGTATGATCCTGTTGCGATGCCGGTTGCTCGAAATATTTTTCCTAAAGAATGGCTCGCATCGAAAAAATTACGCTTGGTTGAGCATCAATATGCTGCGCTAGAAGGTGCGGATGCACTGGTGTTAGTGACGGAATGGAAACCGTTTTGTTATCCTGATATTTCAGCGATGAAAAAAATGATGCGCCAGTTGGTGGTTTTTGATGGGCGTAATCAATATGATCCTAAGCAAATGAAAGATGCTGAGTTTGAGTATTATGGGATTGGCAGGGCTTAGCGAATGGAATTTTTGTAGGGGCGAACCTATGTGTTCGTCCAGCAGCGCCAAATCGAAGAATATTAAAGATTTTTTAGCGATGTTTTATTCTTCATCTCATTCACCCAAAGCTTAGTCGCCCCCGCAACAGCAGCTGGTGCCACGAAAAAATTCAACCCGGGTATCATAGTCAAAATTAAAATACTTGAGCCAAAACTTAAAGATAACAAACGATTTTGCCAAGTCCATGCATGGACATCACGAAGTGGGACCTTATGATTGTCGGTGGGATAATCTAGAAATTGCAATGTCATAAACCAGGCATTGAATAGAAACCATAAAAACGCAGCGAAGAATTGAACGATAGGAATGAAAAAACACAGTAATAAAAAAATCGCTCGCGGCAGATAATAGCCTAGAATAGCGAGTTGCCGTCCAATCACACGTGGTACATCGGCAAGAACTTCTCGCCAGGATTTTTGCTCGAGAGTGTTGCCTGTGAGATAGAGCTCAACTTTTTCGGCTAAAAAGCTATTAAATGGCGCGGAGATCAGATTTGCAACGGTGACAAATGTGTAAATCATCACAAGTAAAAAACCAGAGAAAAAAACTAACCAAAGAATTTGGCCTAACCACTTTAGCCATGAAGGCAAATGACCTTCTACCCATAGATCAAATTCATTAAAAAAATGTCTGGTCAGATAAAACAAACTCACAAACAAACAGGTATTGATGATAAGTGGGATAATGACAAAACGTTTTAGACCTGGTTTAAAAATTAATTTAAAACCATCTGAGAGGTATTGGAAGCCTGTGGTGGGATAATTATTCATGGGGATAGTATAGATCAAATAAAGCAAAAAGATCGATAGTTTTTCATTTGCGATATTGGCTAGGATGCTTCTATAATCCCACGAAATCTGCTAATGAATGCCTGTCACCCCGCATTTGTTTACTGTCACCCCGCACTTGTTGCGGGGTCTGGGCTTTAAATTTATAAAAAAGACATTATATTTTTAATGACTATTTTTATGTTTTTGATACCAGACCCCGCAACAAGTGCGGGGTGACAGATTGCAAGTGTGGGGTGACAGATTGCAAGTGCGGGGTGACAGATTGCAAGTGTGGGGTGACAGATTACAAGTGGCAGGGTGACAGATTACATGTGCGGGATGACAGATTGAAGTGTGGCGGCAAATTTAGAGCAATCAAAGGAAAGCTATGTCAGCGAATTATTTAAAACTTTGCTTAGTGACTGATATAAAACAACAAACCATTCACGAGTACAAAAATTTTATTTCACAATGTATACAAGGCGGTATAACTTCAGTGCAATTGCGTGCTAAACAGTTTAAAGCCACTGAATTGCGTCAATGGGCATTAGCATTGAAATCAATTTTACAGCCGCAGAATATCCCACTTATTATTAATGATAATGTTGCGATTGCAAAAGAGATAGATGCTGATGGAGTTCACCTTGGGCAATCGGATATTTCTCCCCAAGATGCCCGTCAATTACTAGGTGAAAATAAAATAATCGGTTGGTCGGTCGAAACAATGTTACAACTCGAATTAGCGAATCAATTGACATGCATAGACTACATCGCAGCGAGTGCAATTTATCCTAGTAAAACAAAATTAGATTGCAAAACAATCTGGCAAATAGACGGTTTAAAAGAGATCGTAAAAAAATCCAAACATCCAGCCGTTGCGATTGGTGGAATTAATTTAACAAATGTTCAAGAAGTGATAGAGGCAGGTGCGGCTGGTGTTGCGATTGTCAGCGCAATTCACGATGCAGCGGATCCAGTGCAGTTATCTGCGGATTTAATCAAGAGGATAAATCATGTTTACCAAAATTACTAAAATAGTCACTAAAATAAAACAAGAAAAACCACTCATACTGAATATTACCAATGATGTGACGATGGATTTTGTTGCGAATGGATTATTGAGTTTAGGCGCATCGCCAGTGATGAGTAATGCAGAGCAAGAAGTTGAAGAATTAGTTAAACTCGCTGCATGTGTGGTTATTAATTTAGGCACGTTAAATAAAGCTTTTAATCACCTTTGCGAGCAAACGTGTATTGCTGCCAATCGATTTAATAAACCTATTATTTTAGATCCAGTCGGTGCCGGTGCAAGTAAGTATCGTACGGAAACCAGTTTACATTTTTTGAAAGAATTCCAAATCGCAATCGTGCGCGGTAATGCGAGCGAAATAATGGCATTAACCAATTTATCAGCATTGACGAAAGGTGTGGATAGCACAATGGAGAGTGCAGATGCCGTGCAAGGCGCAAAACTGTTATCCGCTTATTATAATACAGTCGTTGTTATCAGCGGTAAAACGGATGTCATTGTTGAGAATGAAATTGCCGAAGAATTTACTTATGGCTCGCCTCTGATGCCATTAGTGACGGGGACCGGTTGTTTATTATCATCTCTCGTTGCTGCGTTTCATAGTGTGGAAAAAAATCGCTTTGATGCTGCGGCCGCTGCCGCAGTTTTTTATGGCGTCTGCGGAGAAATCGCTGCAAAGAAATCGACAGGACCTGGGTCATTTAAAATGAATTTTTTGGATGCATTGCATGAAATACCAGAGCAGAACTATGATGAAAAAAAATAAACAATATCATTGCGTAGCAACTATTGCCGGTTCTGATCCATCAGGTGGTGCAGGTATTCAGGGTGATATTAAAACAATATCAGCATTAGGTTGTTATGCAATTTCAATTATCACGGCCTTAACCGCACAAAATACGCAAGGTGTGCAAGGCATACAGGAAATTCCGCCTGAGTTTGTTCAACAACAAATGGATTCGGTTTTTACTGATATTAGTATTGATAGCGTTAAAATTGGAATGTTGCACAATACAAAAATTATTGATGCAGTTGTTGCTGGGTTACAAAAATATCAACCGCGTTATATAGTGCTTGATCCCGTGATGGTTTCAAAAAACGGATCGCTGCTTCTGCAGGAAAATACGATTGCAGTATTGAAAGAAAAATTATTTCCTCTTGTTACACTGATTACGCCAAATTTAGTGGAAGCAGAAAAATTACTCGGTGAATCGATTATGACGACTGCTGACATGGAACAAGCGGCAAAAAAATTAGGTAGACAATTTAATATTAATGTCTTAGTAAAAGGTGGGCATTTAGTTTCAACTCAATCATCCGATGTGTTGTATATGAAAAACGAACAGCACTGTGAGTGGTTGCAGGCAGATCGTATTGATACGCAACAAACGCACGGGACGGGTTGTACTTTGTCATCAGCGATTGCATCGTTTCTTGCGTTGGATTATTCGCTGTATGATGCTGTGTTGAATGCAAAACAGTATTTAACGAAAGCCATAGAGGTGGGTAGTGAATTTCAATTAGGTCGAGGCGCTGGACCGGTGGGCCATTTTTTCTAGTTCTTTGTAGGGATAAGGAGAAAAGTCAAAAGCCACAAAACATTTTCATCCTTGTTGTTAAGCCAAATACCCATTAAACTAACGCCCTTTTAGGAAGTAAAACCTATGTCTCTCACCCCAAAATCCAGGCAAGCACTCAAAGCTAAAGCCCACAAATTAAAGCCTATTGTCTTTATCGGACATCAAGGATTAACAGATGCAGTTAAGAACGAAGTGGATCGGGCTTTGTATGATCATGAATTAATTAAAGTTCGTATTCAAACCGAAGATCGTGAAACCCGTCGCGGATTTTTTGCAGATCTCTGTTCAGCGATGAAGGCAGAAGGCGTGCAAATGGTAGGTAAGATCGGGATTATTTATCGCGAGAGTGATAAGCATTTATAAAATGACAAGTTGCCGCATCATCCATCGATAAACTAGCAGCATACATGAGCATAATATCAGATAGATTATCGGCAATAATCCGATATGCAACGGCATAAATTTGAGACTTAACACCACTAGTGTTGCCGTGCCCATATTCACAAAATTCATCACGGCAGAGCCATGTGATTTATCGCTCACATGACTTAAGGCAGTGACCGATGCATTGGCTAAAATTAGCGATAATCCAAAATAAATCATAATCATGGGTGCAAATAAACTAAAAATAGCACCTGCATGCAAGGTGATTGAAATAATCATCCAGAGCACGCCAACGCATGACGTCAAAATTCCAGTGAATACGATTGACCCTAACGCAAATTTCTGTGAGAGACGCGCAGACAATAGTGAGCCTGAAATCAAACCGAGCGGTGGCAGTAGATTTGCAAATCCATATTCAGCACTATTCATGCCTAGACTATTAATAGCGATAAACGGCGCGACCGCAGCAAACACATAAATAAAACAGCTACAGCTACCCATTAAAAACCCGCCTGCGAGTAACAATTTATTTTTAAATTGTTTGCTGTAACCTGCCCATAAATGTTTTATTTGCAGCGCTTTAAGATCGAGAGTAGTTTGCGTTTCGGGTAAGCGCATTGACAAAATAAATAATATCAAGCCATAAACGGCGCTCGCATAAAAACAACTGATCCAACCAAAATGGGTATTCAGTATTCCACCTAATGCAACCCCGAGTCCGGGCGTGACGGCAAATGCAAGCATGAGATAAGAAATTTTTTGACTCGCGATTTTGGGTTCGTAGCATTCATTCACTAAGGTAAAAGTCATCTTAAGTCCGACACCCGAACCTAGAGCCAACATAAATCGCCCTAAAATCAAAATAGAAAATTCATGAAACATACCAGCGGAAACACAAATCAAGCTGCTGACTATTTGCAAAATAATTCCCGCATATAACGCTGGTTTGCGTCCAAAACGATTAGCGATCGGTCCATAAATTAATTGACCCACGGCATAGCCAATCAAAAACCAACTCATAGTCAGTTGCGCCATATCATGCGAAATATCAAATGCCGTTGCGATGGAAGGTAATGCGGGTGTGTATAGAACGGCGTTAACGGATGCGAACGAAATGAGTAAGAGTAAGGTGAAAAAAGAGGGTTTGATTTGGGTAGGCATAATGGATATCCCTTTATTTGATAAACAGTATACGGGTTGATAAAGTCATTCACAATGAGACATACTTGTTATTCCCGCCTAGCGGGAATGACAGATTGGTCTGCCACTACAAGGACGAAAGGAAATATTCACATGAAAAAACCAACTCATAGAAAAAATCAATCCACCCAATTTTGGTTGCACATGTTCCGCAACCTGACCATCGGATTGATTTTTATAATTGTTGCGTTATTTACTGGTATGTTGGGATATCACTGGTTTGAGCATATGTCATGGATTGATGCCTTTTTAAATGCTTCAATGATTTTATCTGGCATGGGACCTGCCGCATCGCTCGTGACTTTTGGTGGAAAATTATTTGCGGGCGTCTATGCGTTATTTAGTGGTTTAGCGTTTATTGCAGTTATCGCCTTGGTATTCGCACCGATTATTCATCGGTTTTTTCGAAAAATTCATCTTGAATCGAACGCGGAATCGGCTAAATAAAAGTCGCTAATGTTCCCTTAATATTCATAAAGTATCATTACCCCACTTAAAATAAAATCCTCGGGGAATGTTGAATGTTTACAATAAATATTGATGGTAGTATCACTTTATTATCTGGCGATCTGCAAGATACTGAAAAAGCACAGGTATTTTCTGAGCTAAGCAAGCTGGCACTTCAGCGCATTGATCAATTAAAACCATTTTTAAATTTGCATAAATTAGAAGAATACTCTCAACGTCTGCGACATCTGCACACTATGAATTCTTTGGAGCTGTTGGTTGAATGGGTTAGCTCGTTGGGTACGCATCTAAAATTAATCTTAGTCACTAAAGTAATGGCTTACTCTGAAAGCATAAGTAAATTAAAAGGTGAAAGTGCTGAGAATATGCGTGCCGAGTCAGCGAATCTTCATAAAGACGCTCAGATGATGTCGTTAGAAGGTATGGTACTGTCCTTATCCATATTACAAAATAGATTTAAGCTTCTTGAATTAAGTAGTCTTAAAACACGAATTGAAAAGACATATTTAGCAAATTGTATTGATCCCTCAAGTCAGGCTCAGCAATTTCACGAATCTCTTGCCGCACTAGATTTAGCCAAGCTCACGCTCATCAAAAAAATTATTGATTTAATCGAAATTAATAATAAAGCACGCAATGTAAACGGTCAGAATTCGGAGCTGAGTGAAATCATCGTTAAGGCGCTGACAAAAACGGTATCTGAATTGGAAGATGACTTAAGCCGATATGCTAGCAATGCAAGTGAATTAAAATCTTCTGCAGTCGAATATGATCAAGCTATGAAAGCGCAAATTATGGAGAAGTTAAGGAAAGCACACTTGGAAAGAACACAACGATTAAATGTATTAAATTCTGATGTTGCTGCGCTAAAAAAGGAATTAAATCCAGATTATGATTCGGTTGATGATGCAAAAGAAGAATCTATAAGTATTCAATCTCTTCAGGCTGAATTGCAGGAATTAAAAGCTCAGAAAGTAGCTAAACAACAACGTGAAGAACTTGCAGCATCTAAATCAAGAATTGTTAAGCTCATGGATACAGTGAAAAGCATCGAGCCAAGTTATCTTGATGATATTGATTTGAATTTTCACTCTTATGATTTACAAACAGCTAATCTTGTAGCTAATCTTGTAGTGAGGAAGTTGCAGTATAGAATTAATTTTTTAGAGCTTAGACAGCGCGGTATGGAAGCCGCAATTCAAATGACTCCCCTATGGAAGGGTGAAATAAATGCTAATCCAACATCAGACTTCATGAAATTTATGGAAGCGCAGTATTCTAAGCAAGGTAAGGATAGCCTACCTGCGGAATGTTTTGACTATGTTTTAGGATTAGAAGCAAATCTACAATCATTATTGAATCAGCAATCAGAAATCAGAGCAGTAGCGGAATCGCGACAAATGTACTTAGATAAATTGAATCAAGCGCATATCGCTAATGAGGCTGCTCAGGCATTAGCTATGAATGCAGCACAAGTTGCAGATGAATCTAAATCTGAGAAGCATGATGATTCTACGGTTCGTCCTTTTGATCGAGTTGAAGAAAAACAAAAAGCAGTTATGCAAGGTTTTTTCAGTAGATTGCTTTCTTCAAAATCAACTAATAAATCAAATCCTTCAGGTGATCAGCGTAATACTAAGGGATTTTTCTAACTCTTGATCTTAAACTTCGTTCAAAGGGATTTTGTAGGGGCGAGCCTATGTGTTCGCCCTCTCTATCGTACAAATCAAAACAGACGCCAAGTTGACTGGATACCGCGGACAAGCCGCGGTACGACGGCGCGTGGAGGAAAGCTCATTCGTCTGGATAGGGTAATTCCTTTCTCTGCCGTCGTACCGGTGTTGTTGCAGACTTTTGTGCTTTTGTAGGGGCGAACCTGTGTGTTCGCCCTCTCTATCGTACAAATCAAAACAGACGCCAAGTTGACTGGATACCGCGGACAAGCCGCATAAGCGCTAACCTAAGGAAAAGCCGTAAGACCTAATCTGCGGCTTTCTTTTTCTTGAGCTTTCTGCGAGTGCT
>JBDTIZ010000225.1:0-20342 GCA_039936115.1 Gammaproteobacteria bacterium | reverse complement strand
CAGCCCTTTAGCAATTCATCTATTAATTCTACTTTCATAGTCATAGTCCATAAAAATTTACGTTATAGTACACTATGACCGTTTACACAGGAAAATTTACAGACTCACTAATAGTGCTCTTATGTGCGGAAATAGCTCACATGCTTCAATTTACAAGAAGCAATGATGATACCTGAACCGGTAATTCAGGAAACGTTTAGATAATTAATTTACTTAATCACGTTATTTTTTCTTAAATAATTGTAAAGGTCACACCATCCATTCCAGGCGGTTATAAACTCATCAGCTTTGTCAGCAAAATCGTCCGCGTTTTTATCCATTCCTGTCCATAGAGGTTCTCTAAAAGAATCATAATATGTTGGTGTGCCATTATTATTTTTAATTTCGTCTAAAAAAATTAGTAGGTAACGTTCATTATATTGAGGGTTAGTTATAGTCATGACACTAGAGAGTTCATTTTCGCTTGTAGTAACTGAATTCATAAGTTTGACCAGCGAATCAAGATTTTGTGATTTCATGCGCATTTACTCCTAGGTAATATGTATTTATTATCTCATATGGCTGTCTGGTAAAGCCAAGCAAGAACATCGTGTACCCTGCAAGAAAAACTTTGTTTCAAATAAATCAGAGATATACAACCTTTTGATTAACAAATGAATTTTACTGTCGATGGCGTGAATCGAGTATGCAACCTAGTGTTTACGAAGCATGTAGTAGAGCATAACGGCTTGATTTTTGATATTTATACTGTGCAAATCCTATTTGTGCAAATCCTATTGTAGTTGCACAACTATGCATAGCAGTGCGCTGCTTATGCGTCAGTTTCTCGGTAGTTGTGTGTAACTTATAGCTTTCTTCTGTTAAGTCATTATTTTTGAATGCTGATTAGTTACCAATTTTTCAACTGCATTTGCTTTATGTTCTGGAGCTAAATGTGCATACCGTAACGTCATGGTCATATCGCTATGACCTAATAATTCTCTTACCGTGTTAAGATCAACATCAGACATTACAAGTCGTGATGCAAAATGATGGCGCAAGTCATGCCAACGGAAGTTTTTAATATTGGCTGCATCTAATATGGTTTTCCAGCCTTTTTTTATTGTATCAAATCGTTCGCCGTCTTTATTAGAAAATACAAGGTTAGTGGAGACCTGTAATTTCCATGCTTTTAATATATTAAGTGCTTCGCTATTTAATGGAATATGTCGAGTTTTCCCGCTTTTAGCATAAGCGCCTTCAATGGTTAGTAAGGCACGCTCAAAATTAATATTTTCCCATTCCAAGCTAAATATTTCCCCGCGACGAAGTCCCGTATTGATTGATAATAAAACCATTGGTCGTATGTGATCTGCAAATTCAAATTGATTAAGATTAGGGAGTAATTTGTAGTTGCGTTCTTTTCGCCATTCGTTAGCGCTGCAACGATCAATCTTTATTTTATGTTCGCGAGTAATCATTTCTTGGCGTAATCTTTTTTCTTCGTCGGCGGATAAAAATCTGACTTTACTGCTTCTATCTCGTTTTAAAAGCTTTAATTTTTCTAATGGATGTTTTTCAATTAGGCTCCACAAGACCGCTTTTGATAATGCAGCTTTGAAGGTCGCGATGTCGCGATTAACTGTTTCTGTCGATAGACCGTCTTTTAGTCGTTGTGTGCGCCATTGATCGACAAAAGCAGGAGTGAAATCAAGAAGCGGTTTATCACCAAATGGCTTAGTAAAACATCGATTAATATGGGCAAGGGTTTTCTCGCTAGATTTTCGATGTTGTTTTATCCAGGGGGCGTATTCATTTTCAATGAAATTTTTTAGTGCGAGAGCAGATTTTTTTTTACTTGCAGATGCGGGATCAATTCCTCGTGCAGCATCGCCAAGAATCACTAACGCTTTATCTCTAGCTTGAGCGGTAGTTATGACACCAACTTTGCCGAGTAATATTCGTTTGCCGCGAGCATATTCACACATATATACTAGCTTGCCGCTGATGTTGACTCTTACCATGAATCCGGTGATTTTATCATCGCGCACTTCATATGGTTTAGATTTTGGTTTTAATTTAGCTAATAACGAGCTATTGATTGTTGTTTTCATGGTATCTCTTTTAAAAAGTGAAGTGCAAATGAAGTGCGAATGAAGTATACGAAAGAGCAGAGCAGCAAACAAGAGTGAACATAATTATAGTTGTAACTTCATGAAATAAAACAATTTAATGTTTATTGTGGTATATGACTGTTTGTGGAAATACATGAAATTATCAGATTCGTAATCAGTAGGTCCGCAGTTCGACTCTGCGCGTCGGCATCAGTATAATCAATAGGTTACATGGCGTTACCGCCTAAAGTATATACAGGAAAGTTTTCTGGGTTCCTCTCGGGGTTCCTTTTGGTTTCTGCTTAAGGTCTAGCTTAATAATATGAGAACCATAGAAATACTCGAACCATCAGTAAAGTCTCTCTTTCTAACGATGCGTTACAATGGGCAGGAATTAAGCACGGGCACAGGTTTTTTATTGAGAACTGCAAATTGTCACGTGCTTGTGACTAATCGCCATAATGTAACTGGAAGAAACAATGATACGGGCGAGCTTCTATCATCGCAAGGTGCGGTTCCAAACGAAGTTGTGATCTCCCATAACTTTAAAGGTCAGCTAGGCAGTTGGATTGATCATGTTGAGTCTTTATATGTAGATGATAAGCCATTATGGCATGAGCATCCTGTGCTCGGCTCTAAAGCTGACTTTATTGCTCTACCTATAACAATCACTGAAAATGTAGAGTTCAGAGTATATGATCTTGATGATAAAACGCCCCTTCAATATCCAAGGCCATCAGACATTGTTAGCGTTGTGGGTTTTCCTTTTGGAATAGGTATAAATGGACGAATGGCAATATGGGCGACTGGTTTTGTGGCATCTGAAACTGGGTTAGATTCTCCAGCATTTTTAATTGATAGCAGAACGCGCCCTGGGCAATCTGGTTCTGCTGTTATCGCACAGCGCAATGGCGGTGCGTTATCAGGAAAAGATGGCGCTACAGTTATTGTTGCTGGGACAGTAACCCAATTTTTAGGTATCTACTCAGGAAGAATAAATTCTGAGTCAGATATTGGTATTGTCTGGAAGGCATCTGCTATTAAAGAATTAATTGAGGCTATAAAAAAAACAAATTAAAAAATCTGGTGCCATTTCTGTTTTAGGGGCTGCGCCCTTCATTTAATTTTCCACTCATGTTTTTCATCGGGAATATATACGATACTTCTTGCTAGACTTTTATACGTTACTATCCAGCCATGTGGTACGGGTGTTCTCATTATCTTTCCACTTGATTGTGGTGTATGCACTATCTCCCATAAAGGGTCAGAAAAAGGTGATGTGGGCGTTAATATTATTATCAATGGAAATATAAGAGATATTAAGGGTATTGCTGCCCAGAGTAAAAATTTCGTGTATTTCACTGCAAATTTCCTACGTTGTAAAATATATTAACTGCCGTATTTTAATATGAACTCTTTATATCCAGGCATATCTTTCATATGCACATGATGAGGCTCCTTTGCGTGACAGCGAATGCATAGCACCTCTAAATTTGATTGAGAGTTATCATTTTTTAATCCATTTTTATGATGCACATGCAGGTATCTTTTATCTTTCCCAGCTAATACTATTCTGCACGACGCAGAATCGCACTTGTATCCTCTTTTTTTCTTTAGGCTCTCGCTTACGATGTGCCAATCGTTTGTATAGGTATTAGAGGGCGCTGTATCTGATGTATATGTTGGAGTGATAGAAAAGAGTGACTTTGGATATTTCGTGAAAAAATCAGTAATAGAAAAATTTATGACAATTTTCTTTCGCTCTGATGCATGCAATCTATGTATTGAAAAATTAGACCAGCTAAGTGTTTCTAGGCAATATTGACATACACTAAGCATTTCTGTTTTGTAGTCACGATTGTCAATGCAGACTTGGAAATACCCATCATCGCGATGAGAAACAACATATCGAGCCCATCGACCTATGTTGCTCATTTCTTCCAGAGTTTTACAGTATGAAATATGAAATCGCGGTAAACGGAGTTCATGCCGATATTTGCTAACATCCCTAATATAAACGAGAACTCTTTGGCCCTTATAACTTAATGTTTTATCTTTTAGAGTTTTTATTTCTTCTAATTCAACGTCAATTCCCTCTTGACCAAGGCGTCGAATACTATCTTCATCGAGAAGGCGTATTTCTGTATTCGCTTTAAATCGTTTAGCTTCTTGGGCTTCCATTTTATGTCGAAGCTCATTGAAGTGTGGAATCTCAAAAAAATTAATTAATTTCATTTATTTCTTCGCTATCTTTTCTGCGATTGCTTGCATTTTTTCGTCAGCATTTGTAACAATTCTAAACTCAACTCTCTGCGATCTATCATCGTCAATGATGCCGTTTTCTCCAACGATAGGCTTAGATGACGAATAGCCTGTTGCTGTGAGATTTTGGCGAATCCATACTTGGTCATTCTTCAGTGAGGAAAGGCTTAGTATGTACTCAAGTGTTGACTGAGATCGCTCCTGTGATAAGCGCATATTTTTTATATAAGCTGTTAACTCATCTGTGTTTGATGTCCATTTTTTAGATGTATGTCCTTCGATGCGAATTTCTTTGATTGAACTTTTGTATTTTTCAGATGTCACAAGTTTGATATACCGTGGTATGAAATCTTTAAGAATTTCCTTAAATTCTGGTTTTACTGTTGACGAACCGGTATCAAATAGAACATTTGGGTCTTTAAAGCGGATTGTCATGTCGCCTAACATCTCAGCATTCCATTGCTTTAGATTTTGTGCAAATTCTTTTTGAAGAGCTCTTGATAAATTACTTTTTGTTTCTTGGTATTCTTTGACAACTAAAGTTGTTGTTTGTTCCACTCGCAGCATAAATGATGCAGCTATTAGCATGAATACCATCATTAAGCCCGTCATTAAGTCGCTTAGCGGTATCCAGTGTGTTTGATTATTCTGCTCCATTTTCTTATACCCTAGCAGCTAATCTTACGACTTCACGAAGTTTTTCTGTGAGCGGTAGATAATCTTCAACAAATTTTTCAGATAATGATGCCAGCTGCTTTCCGAGACTAGATAAAGAATCGTTAAGTTCTTTTTGAAGCGCTTTATCAAGTGATAGCACACCTTCTTTAATAATTTTTGAGTTCTCCCTTAGTCCTTCAGAAAGTTGTTCCTGTGATTTTCTGATAACATCAGCTAATAGATTTTTCATCTCTGCGTTAGCTGATTGAGTTTGTGAGCCAAAGTTTTTTACTATTTCGGTAGTTTCGGATTGAATTCGCTTTACTCCAGAAGTAATCTCATCAAGCATGGTTGACATTTTAGCTGCGAACTGTGGCGTGATGTCCTTCATTTCAATTAATAACTGACTTAGTGCTTTTTCTTGAGTAAATAAAATATCTTTTTGTTTATCCATGGCTTCTAATAAAACTTTAAGATGACCGGCGATAGTGGCGAATTCTTCAGAATTTTTTACCAAGGTTGAGAATGCATCTGTCGCAGTTCTCATGTCAGTTGCAGTTTGTAATTGAGTATTTTTAATTAACTCTAGCTCTTCTTTGTATTGCTGTTGCCATGTAACTAAGTTTTCTACACCTTGATTTAGATGCTTAAAGTTTTCACCGAATTGTTCTGTTAAGTTTTTATTAAAATCAGTAATAACTTGTTTTAGAGCTTCAATAATCGCCTTTTGATTATTTTCAACCATGTGTGTCGCAAAATTGTTGAATGAGTCACGTAGTTTCTGTAATTGATCGTTTGAGTCTTGTCGTAGCAATTTCATTTGGGATAGCAATGTACCTTCTTCGTTTCCCACTAACCCCTTCTGTAACGCTATAATTGATTCAACAAGATCATCTATTGAGGCTGATTTTGAGCTTCCTTCTGATTGAGGAATTGGTATTTTTGTGAAGTTATGCCTAGCACGGATAACTAGAGCCCCTGCTACGCCTGATACTGAAGCCCAAAATGCTGTTTTAATTCCCTCGAGTAGTGCGGGTACACTTGTGCTTAGGTCTCCACTATTAAAATTAAGTAGCGCCAATGCAATGCCAAGAAAGCAGCCAAAAATACCTACTGTTGTTAATATCTCAGGCCCATGGGCTACTGAAAAACGATTAAATTTTATATAAGTAAAATATATTGTTAGCAGAGTGTTTGCCAAAATAAATGTAAGTGTAAGAGGTGAGGAAATCAGTGCTTGGATACCAGTTTCGCTTCCAGCCGCCAGTGCTGAAGTTGAAAGTAAAGCTACAAAAATTGTGACTATGAATTTACGCATTATATTCGCTCATTAAATTAATCATGGTGTGTAATATTTAAAATGGAACATCATCGAACGTGTCGTTGGTAGCGGTATTATTAACATCGTCATCTTCATTGCTACTCATTATTGCAGTTGTCGTGATAGTAGTGCTGGGATCATCGGCAGCATCTAAGGTATCTAATTTATCAGGCACCGCATCACCTTCATGGATGTCAATTTCGTCGAATGCGTCTGGGATAAGTTTTAATAATTTTTTAGCGGTTTTCACACCTAATTTATCGAGCTGCTGAGCTTTTATTAATATATTGCCTTTGCCGGTAGAGAGTTTATTCATCGCTGAATCATAGGATTCTTGCGATGTTTTTAATTGCTTTCCAAGCTTTTGCATGTCTTCAACGAACCCATAAATTTTATCGTATAAGAGACCCCCTTGTTTGGCAATTTCAAGGGAATGCTTCTTTTGTAATTCTATTTTCCAAATTGAGGCGATAGTTCGCAATGTTGTATATAAGGTTGTAGGACATACTATGATTACTTTATTGCTCCATGCATAGTTATGTAGCTCTCGATCATTTTTCATAACTAATGAGTATGCTGATTCAATTGGCATGAACATCAAAACAAAATCTGGTGTGGATAGTGGGTCTGCATCTTGATAACGTTTGTTTTTTAAGTCTGTTACATGATTTTTAATAGAGGTAAGAAATTGTTTCAAATATATTGATTTTTGTTGTTCGTCTGTTACAGCATGTAATTTTTCATAATCAGTTAATGATACCTTCGAATCTATTACAACATGTTTACTGTCTGGTAGTTTAATAATAACATCCGGTTTTAATCGCTGATTATCATCTGAATGTTTGATTCCCATCTTGGCGCCTTGCAAGATGTAATCTTCGCCTGCCCGAAGCCCTGACTCTTCAAGGATTCGCTCTAGAACAAATTCACCCCATGTTCCTTGCGTTCTGAAATCACCTTTTAGTGCATTTGTTAAATTTGTTGTTTGAGAGCTCATTTGTGCATTAACTTTTACTATTTGTTCAATTTCAGACTTAAGAGATAATTGTTGTTTTGTTTGCTCGCCAAATGCGTCTTCAAGCTTCTTTTTGAAGCCTTCAATATTTTCTTTTAATGGGGATAGTATTTCACCTAATCGTGCTTGTGACTCTTGCTTGAAGTGATTGCTATTTTCTATAAATATTTTATTAGCTAAGTTTTCAAACTGGACTTTCATTGCAGATTGCATTTCTTCTATTTGTTTTATATTTATTTGACGCTGTTCATTTAAGATGTTTTTTTCTGTTTCTATAGCGATGCTATGCTCTCGGGCTGATCTTAACTCTTCCTCAAGCGGTGATATTTTAAGTTTAAGAGTGCGATTTTCTTCTCGCTCATATGCGAGACTGGTTTCAATGCTCGGAATTTTTTCACGAACAATGCTTAATTCATTTTTCAATGTATCAATAGAATTTTTCTGCTCATCAATTGTTTGTGCTGTTTTGATTTGCAGGGCTTCTAAATCGTTTTTAGATTTTAACAAGGAGGATGCGTTTTCTTCTAATTTTGATTTGTTGCGATTCCAGATGTATCTGAGAAGAAAACCATTGAGAACTATCCCAAATAGTATGATTAATCCTAATGTTGTTCCCACCTTCATAACCTCTCAATTTATCTATATCGATCCCTCCAAAATTACAATTATTATCCATGAGTAACTTGTTCGCAGAGACTGGCTTTCAGCCAACCGATAATAATACACTCGTGCCCCGGTTGTGTGAAGAAAAAATACACCTATTTTTAAAATATGTGCTTTTTAGTAACTAATTGTTTATTTCGTATTTTTTTAAAAATCTCAATAACTGCCAATAGTAAGACTTGGTAAATCTCAACTTTATGATTTACATGGCATTATCATCTATTTTTGTATGAAAGATCTTGTTGCTTGGGCGGATGCTTGGATGTTCCATTTCTTTTCAATGCGCATCTGTTAAAATTTGACCACAAAAGGGCTGCACTGACCATTAGCCGTCCACATTTTATCCCCTAATTTGTAATAAGGCTGCCATGAAGTATCAGGAGCGTATTTTTGAATGAACAGTTTTCCGCTTATACGATTGATTTGGTATATATAATCAAGTGCCATAGCCTTATTGCTTGGGTTTGATGGCTCAGATCGATAGTAGGTTCTAATTACAAATGAGTCTGGTTGAGTTTCGATTGTCGTAGAATCCGCTGTCCTTTCTATAAAATTTGTCCCCCAGCCATTCATAATGGCCACCTTTTTTTTAAATTCGCTGACTGAGAAGATTAATTTATCATTGAGCTCTGGGGCGCCAAAATCATTATCACTAGGCGGGACTTGATTCATTGCTTTGCTGGTATAGAGGGAGCTGTCAATTATTTTGCATTCGATATTAATTTTCTCGGCTGTACTGGCAAGTAATAAGTGCGGCAGTAATGCTAAAAATATGGTGTTTAAAATTAATACCCTCATGCAACTACAGCCTCTTTAGTGTTATTAATTGCTCGTTTATATGGATTTGCGCTATTTATAGACCTACCTAGGTCTGCGCGGGTCTCAATACTAAGGAAGTCTTAGTATCTTGTCAATCAAAAAACTAAGATTCTCTTAGTCTATGAGTTATTACTTATTGGACTAAGATGAATGTGACAAGTAAATCGCCTATCAGTAAACGTTTAAAAGAGGCACGCCTTGAGGCTGGTATTTCTCAAAAGCAGCTAGGGATTGCTGCTGGCGTAGATGAGTTTGTTGCAAGCGCTAGGCTTAACCAATATGAAACGGGGAAGCATGTTCCTGATTTTGCTATGATGCAGAAAATAGCAAAAGTGCTAAAAGTCTCTGCCGCTTTTTTTTATGCCGTTGATGTTGAGTTAGCCAATCTTATTAAAACTTATAGCAAATTAAGTGCTAAACAGCAGCGTCAATTGATCGCCTTCGTTAAGAAAATACAAGAATAATGAAATTATAGGTTAATGCCATTAATTAAAGCTTTGTAGGCTCTCTTGCACTCTTTTAATGTACGCTTTAAATTCATTGCCTCTGCGGAGTATCCGCCATGCTTATAAGCGTTCATTTTGCTGATTTCTTTTCCTTCTGGTGTTTTTACTCCTGCAAATTTCCAAGGCATCCAATTTCTTATCAGTTTGGATTGGTGCGACTTTTGTAATGGTGTCCAGTTGCGTTTCATTTAGAGTCTCCACAAATAATTCGTTCCCATTTTTTCCCGCAAAATTTTTCAAATTGTTTTCAGGCTCACTATTGTTCACTTGTTGGTTGATAGCATTGTTTTGTTGCTTAATAAAAGCAGTTTGTTTAGGGTTTTTAATATCTATTAATGTTGCTAATGTTTGACGGCTTTGATTTTGGGCTTTTAGTGCAATCATACCCCATGCTTGCAGAGTTTCTGGTGTTTGAGCATTTATCAGTTTATGAGCAGCTTTTTCAAAGATGGTTTGGAGGGCGTATACATGAGCACATAAGATATCTTCTATGGTCTCCAGTCCATTTGTTTTTAATAATTTATTTTTTTTTGATAGCTCTTCAAAAATATCATATTCACATAAATTAATTTCTTTGTAGGTATTGCGTATAATGCGCGAACAACTCAATACTGGGTCGCTGCAAACCTTGGCATATTCTTTTTTAATTTCCGGCAACTTTTTGTCTAGCTTAGTTATTTTATTCATTGTATTAGCATCCATATTGTTGCTTCTCTATTTAGCATTTAATCCAGTATTGGAATATGAAACAAACTGAACGGGTTTTTGATTTTGATGATTTAAATATTGCAATGAGGAAGGGTCAAACCAAAAGCCAAGTTTCCCCTCCCAATCACCGTTGCGCTGTTTATCACAAATCCAGTAACAATCTGGTTGCTTTAAAATTTCCATATCACCTGAATAGCCCGTATTATTTTTTGATTTTTCAACTTCTTTTTCTTTTCTCTTGTTACGCCAAATTGAGAAACAATTATCTGCTAAGTCAGTTATTGCACCTGTACCTTTTATATCAAGCTTGCTTGGCTGATGGCTTTCATCAGCTCCTTTTCGTGGATGTGCAATGATATGTACATGACAGTTATATTCATTTTTAAAATCACATAGCTTTTCAATAAATGATTTTTGGGATTTATAATCTTCTTCATCAATATCTAGTTTCAAAAATGAATCTATTACAAAGACGCTAATTCCATATTTACGTCTAGCATAAGTAAACACCTCCAGAAGACGTGATGATTTTGCAGTGCCAAGCAAATCGAACAACCAAAGCTTATCGCCATACCATTCATGAATTGCTTGAATATATTCAATGGAAGGCTCAGCTACGCCACTAGCTTGTCGGGTTAAGCGCATCAATAATCTTCTTGCTTTTAGTTCTAAGCTTGCTATGCAAACTTTGGCTCCTTGTAGCATTGAAGCTAAAATAATTTGTCCAAGAAATTGAGATTTTCCATGTCCATTTATACCTGTAAAAATTGAAAGTTCATCAGGACGAAAAAGAATTTTACCACGTGACTTTTCCCATGGTGGCATTATGCCAACTTCACAACCATTAGGTGGAAAGAACTCATTAATTACCTGATCAACAAATGTTTTAGCAAGCTTTAATTCTTCCGGATCAAGTGTTTGAGAGCTGGAGAATAATAAGCTCATCATTTCTATGCTCATTGCAGACTGTAAGCATGCATTTGCATCTTTAAAAGGTAAATTAATAATGCGACAACGATGGCGTCCTAGTCTTTCAACAAGCTCCATAACAGCTGCTTTGCCTTCTGTATCTGAATCAAAGCATAAATTAATTTCATCAAATATAGCCAAACGATCAAACTCATATTCCAGCCATTTTTGCTTGCCACCAATACCTCCACCGAAAGGGACGGAAAGCGCAAAAATCCCGTATTGATGTAAGGTCATTGCATCAATTTCACCTTCGCAAATCGTGATAGTTCTGGCATTGGGTGGGATCAGATGCCATCCAAACAGACATGGTTCGCAATTTGGTTCGGCCGCTATTTGTTTTTTTCCGCCAACACGATCTAACCCAAGGTATTTAATAAAAATGAGTTCACCGTCACGCCAATATGGAAAAACAATTTTTCCACTTTGTTCACTGATTTTATAATCTAGGATGGTTTTAGTAGTTAATTTTCTGTCGTTTATTAAATAATTCATAGCTTGAGAGCATGGCTTAAGCTCAGGAGTATTTTTCTGCATAGGCTTAGAGAATTTTAAAGCTCTGTGAGCCTCAAAATGAGGCTGTGTTACGCCTAGCCAGCTCATAGCTTCTTTTAGTGCGACTATTAGGCTTACATTGCGTGTGGCAGACCATAAATCAATTAAGTCGCCGCTTTTGCTGCCATTAGCAAAGTCAGCCCATATCCCAGCCTTGGTTCCTGTCAGGTGAATTTTAAGCGATTTGCCGTGTATTCCGGTTATATCTCCGACACACCATTCTGAACCTGATTTTTTACCATCGGGTAGTAACATTCTTGCTACATCCTCGCTACGTTGGGCTAACATTGAGGCCACCTCTTTGAAGCAATGCATATTTATTTCTCCTATATCCAGTCTTTAATGTTAGATGTAACTTGATTAATGTTTTTTTGTGAAAATTTACGCGCATTTCTAAGCCAGACACAAAAAGATAAGTCCCAGCTAGAATATGTATTTCCTTTAGCTAGGTTATATTCTTTGAAATGTTGAAACTCTTCATTCACATCTAATCCGTATTCAGTGGCTCTTAATTTATGCATGTCATTAACTTCCATTTTTTCTGGGAAAATAGATTTGTTTTTTTTAATTGCTCGTGGCTTTTTTAAGTTTGTTACCAATGTATATTCATTGATGTTATTACTGATGTTATTAGTCGTGCTGTCAGCGCCTGGTGATAAGTGTTGCTGGCTCTGGGTGGGTGATGCTATTAGCGCTGGGTGCTGTAAGCACTCAGTGGTAGCAGCACTGGGTATACTAAGCCTATAGTAATTATTAATGCCGTATGATCTGCGAATATTTATAAGCTGCTTTTTTTCAAGTGATCTTGTGTATCTCTTTACGGAGTCCATGGATATGCTACAGTCCACTGAAAGAGCTATATGCGAAGGAAAACACTCGGCATTGGCCCCGGCGTAACTTGCCAGCATTACTAAAAGAATTTTTTCATACACATTTAAATTATATTGTGCTGAAAAATCACTTCTTAAGAATCGATCAATAATTATTTGAGCCTGCATAAACGTCCTTGTAAATGCTAGTTTGTTACCCTAATAACATCACCTAGAAAACATTGAATATAGTTAAATCAATATTCTAAAAAATCACTTAATGATTTAATTGCAGACTCGTGTTCTTCAGCAGTTAAATACATTTTCTCTAGCTGTTTTTTCAAAAAAACATAACGAAAATGGGAAGTTTTAAAAATATAATCGAGGGGCTTATATAAGGAATCTTCCATTTCCTTCCAATCTATAGTGACTTTAGCCATTAGCCACCTCGTTTAATTTTTATTCCGCATCGGCCAGTGACCTAGAAAAGAGCCAGATGTTTATTTCTGATTCTAACCAAGCAACCACATTGCTTGAGAGGCGTCGTCTTTTGGGGAATTTGCCATTTTTTTCTAATCGCCAGCGAGTGGATTTAGAGAGTTTGGTGATGTCGTGTACTTGTGGTTCACGTAAATAGCGATCAATTTTTTGTTGTTCCATGGCGGCGCATCCTTTTCATTGGTTAGTGCTGAACTAGGACAATGACAGAGAATGTATTATTTAGATGTACCACTTGCATGCAGATGGATTACGTCTGCACGCAAGCGGTATTAATTCGCGTAGTGAAGGGTGATTAGCTAATGATTTCTTTTTTATATATGGAAATCCAATTAGCAATGGTTCGCTCGCCATTATCTACACTTAATAGAGGTATTGGTTTTGACTGTAAGAGGCAGAAATCGCGCAAAAGAGGGGCTATTTTCTTTGCGGCTGACTTACTGCTTTTGCAGATATGTTTATGTAATTCGTATAATCTATAGACTTCTTCTTTCATGATTTTGGTGTTTTTATGGCGAAAATTTGCTGCTTTTTTGGCATTATCTGATAGTGAGGATACAGACTGAATATGTTTTTTATTAATTACGGTTTTTTCTTTTTTTCTGGAGGGTATTTTGTTTGATAATTTAAGCAATTTATCAGCAATAATTTTATTGCCTCTTATATCAGCAATTCCATAATCATACGCATATCCAAATTCATGCCTTGTGCGTGTAATTCCTCCGGCCATCCACCCATCACGGCCTAAGTTTTTATTTGTATATGTGGACTTTTTTAATTGAATTTTTGCTGTAAGAGGGTGTTGATGGCGAATTTCTTCTATTTCACTGGATGCTAGGGTGTGCCTTTCTCCAGTTTTACGATTAATTACGAAAATTTCAAAACGGCTGCTTAAGGCGCTTTCGATAAGTTCCATAATTTGTTTGGTGTCGTAAGTTAGTGTTAATAATACATCCTGATCATCGATCATGTCTCGTACGTCCCTCTTTTGTTCCTCATCTTTTAAGGCAAAGCCAGGTCGGTGAGGTTTCCGACCTTTCGGGAGCTACCCTAGGCTTGGCTTACTAATTTAATCACATTATTTGCAGATTCAACACCTTCAATCATTTCTTTTAATTTATTGCTCCACGCTTCTAAGGCATGTTTCTTTTCTGCGTCATAGCTATGGCGATCATAGATGGCTGTGACGGAGCTTTCAACGTGGTTGAGCAGCTTGCTCACTGTTAGGCGAGAGATACCCATAGAGGTCATATGGCTCGCTGCCGTCCTTCTTAAATCATGAGGTGTAAACGGCTGTGTATCTTTAAAAGAGCATCGACGTATAGCGTGATCAATAGATGCCCCTGTTACATTATTATCGTAATCTTCTTTTCTCAAATATTTTGGAAATAAGAATTTTTTTTCATTGCTGATTTTTTTAATGTTATATAAATATTTAATCGCATCTTCTGAGAGATTTATTTGATGTAATTTATGATCATTTGATTTAGTGATGGGAATTGTCCATAGCCGTGACTCAAGATTAATCTCATCCCATTCAGAAAAAACAATTTTACCATTGGTTTGGTCGATGCATGATTGAAGTTTGTTCGCTAATGTTTTTAATTTGGTGGTTAGTGTCGGAAATAACCAGCGTGAATCGCTACTATATTTTTTTATTTCGTTTAACAATTCCAATGTAAGAGATGATAACCAAATTCTGTGGGTTTGACCGTTTTTGGCTTTTTGTGCTGGAATTGTCCACCATCCGGTTGAGAGATCCATTTCGCTCCACTCAGCGGATGCAATTTCACCTTTTCTTTGGGCTGTTACGAGTTGAAGTTTTAATGCAAGTTTCGTGGTTTCTTCCATTGGCGCATTATTCAATGCAAACCAAAAATTTTTAATTTCTTCAACGGATAGGCATCGATCACAGCGGTTTTCTTTTGCTATTGCTTTAACTGAAAAACAAGGTGATATCATTAATACATCACGCTCCACTGCAAAGTTAAACATTCGCCGGACACAGGCTAATGTTCTATTGGCGGCAATAGGAGCGCCACGCGCATGAATACTTTCTAGCAATAAAATCACTTCTCGTTTCGTGATATCCTTAGCTTTACGCTTTCCCCATAATGGTTTTATATCTTTACCTAGAATACGCTGGTCTTCTTTCCAAGATCTCTTGCGTTGTTTTGCCCATTTTTCAATGTATTCTTCAATTAGATCGTTAACCGTTAATGATGTGCGAGAATCAATTTTCTTTTTTTGTTTCTCAAGTCCCGGGTCTGCGCCGCTCTCTAAAGTTTTAATAGCAGCCCGATGACGCTTTCTCGCATCTCCTAGGCTGCAATCTGGGTATGAGCCAAGTGTCATGCGTCGTTTTCTACCCTCAAACGCATAAAAGAATATCCATGATTTTTCGCCCTTTGTGGAAATTCTAATAGCTAGTCCTTCTCCACTTTTTTCCCGAATCTCATATCGTATTTTTTTTGGCTTTTGAGCCAGAATATATTTTTCAGTAAATTGCATGGTTATTCCCGATAGCTTTGAGTTTTTCTGGGTTCCCCTCGGGGTTCCTCTAATTGCCTGGCAACAGAAGAATCCCGATGAACCAAGGTGAAGGCATTATATACCAAGAAATACTTGAAAAATAGGGTATTATGGAAGGATTATGAGTCTGGCTGAAAATTCCTGAAACGAGTTGATGCATGTGCATTGGCCGATTCGTAATCAGTAGGTCATGAGTTCGACTCTCGTCGTCGGCATAATAGAATCAAGCGCTTACCATGTTTTTTCGAGGCGGATTTTAGTCCCAAATGCGACAGTCATTTTTGTACTGCTGTATAAACACTTCTTGAGGCGTTTTGTACCCCAAACATTTTCGAGGGCACCGGTTCATTTTTGCTGCTAATAGATCAAGGTCTTCCTGGCTGATTTTTGCAATATCAGTCTCTCTTGGCAAGCACCACCTTAATCGCCCATTCATGTTTTCATTGCTTCCCTTTTGCCAAGGTGAATGAGTTTCACAATAGTAAACTCTGCCTTTAAATTGCTTCTCAAGCTCTCTATAAGCAGCAAATTCACTACCCTGATCAAAGGTTATTGTTTTACACATCTTGTCAGGCAAACACTCAAATTTCTTTTTAATTTTATCCATAACACCGTGCGAATGTTTACTATTATTTTTTATTAAAAAAACCATTCTTGATTTTCTTTCGACGAGTGTTGTTACAACTTTCTCTTTTGTTCCTTTGAATTCAATTGTGTCACCCTCCCAATGACCAAATCGTTTTCGCGTAGAAACATCTTCTGGTCTTTGCGTAATTAAGCGTATTTTCCCATATCTACAAGGACTTTTTTGCCTTGAAAAACGTTTTTGTCTTTTTGGTTTTTTATACGGCAGGCAATAATAAAGGTTTTTACTTTTTGATCGATAGACAAATTGATAAATTGTTTCAGGACAGGCGTAAATCGTTAAGTTATGAAATTTCATTCGCCCTGAAATTTGTTCTGGGCTCCATCCTTTTTGTAGGCTTCTAGTAACATAATCTCTTAGATACCCATCTCTCTCCATCTTACTTAACCGTTTTTGACCTGCGCGCTCTTCTGTTTTTAATTGCGCTACTTTAGGTAGATATTTCTCATCTTCACTATTGCGATCAAGTTCTCGATATAAAGTGGATCGATGTTTAGATAATCTTTTGGCTATTTCTGATATTGACAATCCCATTTCTAAAAAAGTACAAAATCGACGTCGATCTGACATCGACAAATGAGTATACTTACCCATGCGACAGTCTCCATGCTATTCAAGTTTCCCAAGAACATGAATATACAGCATTTTTAGACTGTCGCACTTCTGTTTAGAATTCGCCGAACCCTCCCCTGATACCCCTCCAATAAAATGTAACCGATTTGTAACCGTAATTTACCAAAATTTTAACCTCGAAGAAAAAATCAAATGCCGCTCAAGCAAATGAAAACCTGTTTCCCACAAATAGATTTACTAGATACAATCACTCATTCATATAGTTTACATCTGCGAGTCAAAAGCCAATGAAATATGATTATGAAAGCTTAAGCTCCAAACAATTCGAAGAGGTGGTAATCTTCATTTGCTACGAATTGCTTGGGTCGGGCACTCAAGGCTTTTCAGAAGGCCCTGACGGGGGAAGAGACGCCAAATTTAGCGGTACTGCACAACGTTTTCCCAGTGAAAGCACCCCATGGAAAGGAATTACTATCGTCCAAGCGAAACACACCAATGGATTCAACAAAAGTTTTTCAGAAAAGGACTTTTTTAGCCCCAAATCTAAAAGCACCATCATTGATAAAGAACTACCTCGCATACAACGATTAAGAGAAAATAATGAGCTTAATTTCTACATGCTTTTCTCAAATAGACGACTTACCGGACAAGCAGAATCAGAAATATGTAAATACATCGCGGAAAATACTGGAGCCCCTCAAGATTCTGTAAGACTATTTGGCATCGAACAAATTGAGCTGTACATGAAGCAATACCCTCAAATTGCCGATAAACTTCAAATTGACCCACTTGACTCCCCTCTTCTTGTCAGCCCAAACGACCTTGCCACACTTATAGAAGCATTATCAAAGTGTCGCGATGTAAGTACAAAAATATTAGAAAAATTTCCCGTAGACCGAACTAGTTATAACGAAAAAAACAAGCTTAACAATATGACCGAGGAATATGCAGAGACGCTGCGCAAGCGATATCTCAAGGAAACGGACAATATAAAGGATTTTCTAGCTTCTCCTGAAAATTCTGACTTTGTTAAACTATACGAAAGTGTAGTTGATGAGTTTCAATTTAAAATTATTGCAAAAAAGGATGATGAACAAACATTTGATAATGTTATGGAATATTTAGTTGACCTTCTATTTGAGAGAGACCCAATACTACGCGCACAAAAGAAACTTACTCGGATTTTATTATTTTATATGTATTGGAATTGCGATATAGGAATAAGCAACAATGCTGAGACCGAATAAATACGCTCATCCTGACAAAACTATCATCCATGTGGCATATCTCCTATTATCAAGATTAAAAATGAAAAGAATCGATGAGTTCACTTCTTTACTTGAGTATGTCAAAAAACGGATTGAAGGCGGGGAGACCTTATTTTTACCCGCTCTGAATTTTTTATATTTATTAGGTTTAATTGAATATAGACAAAAAACCGATTCTATTGAATATGTAGGTCATAATGAAATTATCTAGAATTTACACAAATAAACCTGAAATTTTTCGGCCTATAGATTTTAATTATGGCTTAAATGTCGTCTTAGCTGAAATTTTACTCCCTGAAAATAAAGACAAAGACACACATAATCTTGGCAAAACAACACTATGCAAAGTAATTGATTTTTGCTTACTATCAGACAAGCACAAATCTTTTTTTCTTCTTGCTTATCCAGATTTATTTCAAGAATTTGTTTTTTTTATTGAAATACAATTGTCAAACCATGAATTTATTACTATCAAGAGAATCGTAAACGACCCAACTAAAATTAGCCTCAAAACAAGCACCGAAGGCAAACAAGATTACGTATATCTGCCTGACTCTTCATGGAACCATACGAATGTGCCATTAGAAAAAGCCAAGAAAATTCTTGACGGAATACTCAACCTGCAAGTAATAAAGCCGTGGGAATTTCGTACCGCATTAAGCTATATTCTTCGCTCTCAAGAAGATTTTGGAGATGTTTTCCATCTAAAAAAAATGTACAAACATTCAGACTGGAAACCTTATCTTGCTCATATAATGGGTTTCAACTCCTTTTTAATAGAACAACTTTATATTAAAGAAGAAAAATTGGACGAAATTCAAAAAACAGAAAAAACCCTTTCAAAAGAGCTTGATATAAAACCAGATGATATCAGCAAAGTTGATGGGATGCTTCTTCTGAAGCAGAAGGAAATCCAAAAGAAACAGTCACTACTTGATGCTTTCGATTTTCGCGACCAAGATAAAATAAAAACAAATCAACTAGTAAATAAATTGGATGATGAAATTCAACTCTTGAATAAAAAAAGATATTATTTATTACACAACAGAAAAAAAATAGAATCCTCCCTGCAAGAACATAAGATAATATTTAATATAGAGGATGCGGACAAACTTTTTAAAGAAACAGGTGTTCTTTTTAGCGGTCAAATTAAAAAAGATTTCACTAAACTTATTGAATTCAATAAAAGCATTACAGAGGAGAGAGCAAAATATTTAACAGAAGAACAAAAACAAATTAATCAAGATTTGTTAGATACAAATAAACAATTAAACTCTCTTGGAAAAAAACGTTCTGACACGCTAGCATTTTTGGGCGAGACAGACATTTTTGTCAAATACAAGAAAGTATCAGATGAAATTTCTATTTTAAAATCTGAGATTATAACCCTTGATAATCATAAAAAAATTATCGACAAATTACACAATTTTCGAAAAGAAAGTCGTTTAATACAAGAAGAGAAAGAAAAATTACAAATACTTATTGAAGATGATGTCAGCCGCCAAAATTCTGATAACAGCAGCTTCTTTTCTTCAATTCGCTTATTTTTTAGCGAAATAATCGAAGAGGTCATATCACGAAAAGCATTATTGAATGTTTCTCTAAACACTCAATGTCATCTAGAATTCACTGCCGAAATATTGGATGAAAATGGAAATATAACAAGCGAAGCAAAAGGATACACTTATCAAAAATTATTATGCATAGCTTTTGATATGGCTATTGCACGCGCATATCATAACAAGGATTTTCCTCACTTTATATTCCATGACGGCGTCTTTGAAACATTAGACGACAGGAAAAAAACAAATCTGTTAAACGTTATACGAGACTATTCATCCAACTATAATGTGCAGCAAGTAATTACACTTATTGATTCTGACCTACCATCAGGGAAAATCTATACTAATATATTCGAGGAAAATGAGATTGTCTTATTCCTAAACGACAAGGATAAAGAAGGGCGTCTTTTCAACATGGATTCGTGGTAATCTTCAACCGTCCTAAAAATACACGCATTGTTATAATTAACCACATCAAGGAATCATGAAGAAAAGAAGGCATTAATTAAAATATAAAGAGACTTCAACACGGCGCACTGACAAAAAGGAAGGATTTTTTTAAAAATTAAACCTTCGATATTGGTTGTCACTCAATATAAAAATTATGAGTTAAATTCCGAGTTTAATTCATCCCAATAAATATGCGGTGTGCCATTATGCTCGCCAAGCAATTCTGCAAATGTAACTTGATAATATTTTTTCACTAATGAGAATATTTGACTGCCTAATGGCTTCTTGCTTAACGATTCTGAAAAATCTTTGTAAGCGCTAATTAAACCACCCACTAAAAAATTCTTTCCAATCTAATTACACTCCATTTTTAAATTCAATGGAGAATCAGATGAAAAATTTTTCCGCAAAAAGCACACCCCTTGATATGGACAAA
>JBDTIZ010000224.1:0-11042 GCA_039936115.1 Gammaproteobacteria bacterium | reverse complement strand
CGTAATGACGGTCAATTCATGATTTAGATTTCATCAACCAACAAACTCAGCGAATGATTTCGAAAGTAAAATTATAAAATAACACATCCACTGCTGCTAAGCGCTGGTGTCGGGTTAGTCGGATTTGGATAGGAAGATTTTGTTGGCGGCGCAAAATAATTTAAATCTAAATGAGTTGCCAAACCAGCATATTTATTAACAGGTTTTTTAGGTGGCTCAATTACCTCACCAATCGGCATCTCAACAAATTCTTGTTTAGGCAAACCTCTAACTGGCACCTCATCAATATCAACCCATTTATTTTCAAAGCTACTAATCTTAAGCTGTTGTATTCCATTTCGCTTTAGCATCTGTTGCTCATCTGCCGAAATTTTTCCATCAGTGACAACATTACTGCCTCTTAAACTCAGATGTGTAATACGTATATTACCTTGGATAAAATCAAATTTCTCAATATAACTTTCTTCGAAACTGACATGCGTTGCTGATTTATTATGAGCAACAAATGATTTTGCCGCATCATCGGCTAGGAGCTCGATTGAGGTAGAACGCACAGCAGGTTTAGCAACACGCATGTATACATTTCGAAATGACACATGGGTTGAATTATTTAAACGAGCAAAAAGTTCGATGTCTTTCAAACCCATGTCGCAACGCATACCAAATTCTATCGCAAGCTCAGATCGAGTATTTTCTATCGCCAGAGTCGCTAAATTTGTTTCTGTAAAATCGTGAACCTCTTGAAAAATCAGTTTTGTAACTTTTTTACCTTGTTTATTTGTAAAGCTAACAATATCTTGCATCCGTGCTTCTTGAAATGTACTTTTCAAGTCACAGGTGATTTGAAGCGTGCGATTCATGACTAAACGCGCAAACTTCATCTCAGGCGTTTCTGTTTTCTCTTCAGCCGCGTCTAAATCTTCATCTCTTAACGCGTCATTTCTATTATCCACGGCAATCCTCCTTGATTAGATTTCCTCACTCTTCAAAATAAGTATAACCACTCAAACCCACAGTTAAATCTTCCAAAAATTCATCGTATTCTTGGGTCGTCAATTTTGAATTTTTCAACTGTCTTTGATAAGAGATTAATAAATCTTTCGTATCAAAATCCACATAACGCAAAATGGATTCGACCGTATCGCCTTCCATCGCGTGAGTTAATTTATATCCACCATTATCTGTCAATTCAACATGGATAGAATTCGTGTCGCCAAATAAATTATGCAAATCGCCTAAAATTTCTTGATAAGCGCCCACTAAAAAAATGCCCAGCAAATAAGGTTGTTCAGGATTATACGGCGGCAGAGGCAATGTCGATTCCAAGCCATAATTATTCACATACATATCAATACGACCGTCCGAGTCGCAAGTAATATCATGCAAAATGCCACGCTGTGTAGGCTTTTGATCAAGACACGATAACGGCATAATAGGAAATACTTGATTAATCGCCCATGCATCGGGTAAGGATTGAAATAAAGAAAAATTGCAGACTATCTTGTTAGCTAATTTTTCATTTAACTCATCAATCACATCACGATGTGCTCGTGCTTGTGGTTTTAAAACATCACGCAATTTGAAACACGTCGCATAGTAAACTTGTTCGCCATACGCGCGTTCTTTCAAACCAATCAAACCATGGATATACATCGTATTGATTTCTGACATCCAATGACAGATGTCGTGATAAATCTCAAGCGCTGTGCTTTCTGTCAGAGTGACTAAACTATTCCAAAGACCATGCAAAATCGGTTTATCATTTTCAGCCGGCGCTTGAAGATTCGTGATTTCGCACGCTGATTCGGTTGCAATAACATTCGTAATTAACATCGCATGATGCGCGGTGATAGCACGACCTGATTCTGTAATAATATGCGGATGCGGTAAATTATGTTGCTGACAAATTTCAGCAAGCGTATACACAATGTTATTAGCATACTCTTGCACGCTATAATTCATAGAACAAAAACTACGAGATCGAGTTCCTTCATAATCGACACCTAAACCACCGCCCACATCAATCGTATCAATTGGAGCGCCTAGCTCACGCAGAGCAGAATAATAGCGAGAGGCTTCATGCATTCCGCGTTGAATATGTGAAATATTGGCAACTTGCGATCCTAAATGTGAGTGGATGACACGTAACAAATGCAGACGATTTTTAGCGCGTAATAATTCCACGACTTGCAAAAGTTGAGGCGCTGAAAATCCAAACTTCGCTTTTTCGCCGCCAGAATCTTGCCATTTGCCTTCACCGAGCGATGACAAACGCACACGAACACCAAGATAAGGTTCAAGATTCAATTTTTCACTTTCTTCAAGAACCAGCGCTAATTCCGCAAATTTTTCCAGGATGATAATGACTCGGTGGCCTAAACGCTGACCGATCAACGCAAGACGAATATATTCGCGGTCTTTATAGCCATTACAAATGATAACCGCATTCGGAGCGCTCGATACAGCTAGCGCTGCAAGTAATTCAGGTTTACTGCCTGTTTCAATGCCAACACTGACTTTTCCATTTTGTAAAATCGCTTCGACAACACGACGCTGCTGATTGACTTTAATCGGATAAGCACTGATGTATTGACCTTGATAATCATGGTCTTTCATTGCTTGAATAAACGCTTCATGCAAAGACTGGATTCGTTTACGCAAAATATCAGTAAAACGAACAAGAACCGGAAAAGACATGCCAGAGTCTTTTATTTTTTGCGACAGGTCGTGCATATCAATATTGGCTTGGTCACGCAAAGTATTGGGATAAGCTCGTAATCTACCACGTTCACAGATGTCAAAAAAACCATCGCTCCACTGTGCAATGTGATAAATATCACGGGCCTGTTGAACAGACCAGTCAGTCATAATTTCGGCTACCTAAATAAGGGTTCAATGTAACTTTGTCATGCCAGCACGCTTTTAGCTGGCAACCAGCAGCAGTCTTGTAAAAGCCTGGATGCCAGCCTTTGCTGGCATGACAGCGTTTTGCTTTGCGATGTAATGATTAAACAGTGTGACTTTTCTGTTAAGCATCACTTGAAACTGAAACCGGCTCAGCAAATAAATTGCTGTAAGCACGTTCAGTACGCGTACGCCATGCTTCTTTGCCGTAGGCGTATCCTACAATCATTGGCAGAGCGATGGTTGCTTCGCAAAAAACCATTTGCTCATGGACAACAGAAACTTTGCCCCATGAACAGGCTTCACGCAACGTTG
The DNA here is from genome assembly GCA_039936115.1 of Gammaproteobacteria bacterium. Classification (GTDB taxonomy): domain Bacteria; phylum Pseudomonadota; class Gammaproteobacteria; order DSM-16500; family DSM-16500; genus DATIJJ01. The sequence continues at coordinate 7,823 of JBDTIZ010000224.1, read as the reverse complement.
AGCCTGACAAGGCGCCGTCACGTTCATCTGCTACTGTAATTTGAACCGCATATTTATGCAGTGGCACTTCGGCACCTAATAACTCGGCCGCGACCACAACGTCTTGAGCGAAATTTTTAGGTACACCACCGCCCACCATCAAAAGACCGGTTTCGCCCGCTTCAATTTTCAATTGTGTCAGCTCGCGAAAATCTTTGACAGAATCGATGCTTACATGTTTCTTTGGATTGGCAACTTGATGCATGACTAAGCCAAAACCTGCGCTGCAGTCACTAAATGCAGGCACGAAAATAGGAATGTTTTTTTGATAAGCACGTAAAACGATGGAGTTTTTGTTTTTGCCATTTTTCTCGAGATAGCGTCCCATTTCTTGGATAAATTCACGCGAAGAATACGCTCTAGGTGCCATGCTATTGGCAATGTCACAAATCGTATTATCACACACACGCAAATCATCTTCATCGATCAAGGTATCGTAAATTCGATCAATTGCCAAAGCTTGCAGTTCAGTGTCTTCTAGCAATGCTGAACCTTGATAATGTTTAAAGCCGAGCCCTTCAAAGAAATCCTGGTCAACAATATTAGCGCCTGATGAAACAATCGCATCAACCATATTGTTGTCGATCATATCAACGATAACTTGCTTTAAGCCGGCGCTTACCAATGATCCAGCAAGACATAGAATCACACTACACTTTTCATCCGCTAACATTTGATTGTATATTTCAGCTGCACGGGCTAGATTTCTAGCTTGAAAAGCGGTACCTTTCATCGCGTCAACTAATTTAACTACATCGAACTGCTTTATATCCAAATGATTCACTTCAGTGGAAAGTAATTCAGTCTTGGTTTTTCCCATCAAGGCCCCCTCCAAAAAAAAATAATATTAAACAATAAAAATACAACGAAGGCGTGCATTATGAATTTTTTTTAATGAGAAGCAAGCGTTTTTTATGTGGGATCAGCTAATATGTGGTTATGAACCTCTGCGTCGTCAGTTATAAATGTTTTTTGTAGGGGTAAACCTATTGGGCATAGATGTCGTCATCCTGATCACACTGTCACCCCGCACTTGTTGCGAGGTCTGGTATTAAAAACAGAAAAAAGTCATTTGAAACGATAAAATGTATTTTTTTATTATTTAAAACCCAGACCCCGCAACAAGTGCGGGTGACAGCCTTGGTCGTGGTGACAGCGTTGGTCAGGGTGACAGCGTTGGCCAGGATTGCCAGCACCCTGTCGGATAGGTTCGCCTTTACAAAAATAGGAAGTGTCAATCAGAAAGGAAGTCGTTAGATGAATCAAAATGAGAAAAAAAACCTATTCGCCTGGTGCTTATATGACTGGGCAAGCTCAGCCTTTCCTATCATTATCACAACGTTTATCTTTGCAACCTACTTCACATCACACATTGCAGAAAATGAAATTCGCGGTACTTATCTGTGGGCAAATGCAACCGCGATCGCCGGCATTATTATCGCAATCGGAGGGCCCATTGTCGGTGCGATTGCCGATTATAGAGGTCATCACAAACGATGGCTGTTGGTTTTTACTCTTTTATGTGTAGGTTGTAGCGCCCTACTTTGGTACGCCTACCCTTCGCCCAATTACGCTAATTACACATTGATATGGGTGATACTTGGCACAATTTCTCTGGAAATCGCGATTATATTTTATAATTCTTTTTTACCGCATATCGCACCGCCAGACTATTTAGGTCGAATTTCTGGCTGGGCGTGGGGATCAGGTTATCTAGGTGGAATCATTGCACTTTGCATCGCATTATTCGGCTTCATCAAAGCCACACCCAGTTGGCTAAATACCGACACTGCGGCGCAAGTCCGTATTTGTGGTCCTATGGTTGCCATCTGGTTTGTATTGTTTTCTTTGCCCTTATTCATCTGTGTGCCCGACACGCCTTTAACAGGCAAAAGTTTTTCAGAGGCTATACGTCAGGGCTTAAAAGAATTAGTACAAACGCTAAAACGTTTACCGGCACAAAAAAATTTGATGCTTTATTTAATTGCACATCTGATTTATGCAGATGGTTTAAATACCTTATTCGCCTTTGGCGGTATTTATGCGGCTGGCACATTTAAAATGGATTTATCGTTAGTGATTTTGTTTGGCATCACGATGAATCTGTCCGCAGGCCTTGGCGCAATTGCATTTGCCTGGCTAGATGATTGGCTTGGCTCTAAACCAACCATTATCGCCTCACTCATCAGCATGATTATTTTTGGTATTCCTGTATTACTGGTCGAGCATCGCTACGCGTTTTGGGGTTGCGCGCTGGTTCTCGCCCTATTCTTAGGCACAGTCCAAGCATCCAGCCGTTCATTAATGGCGCGTTTAGTCCCGATTGAGAAATCCACTGAAATGTTTGGCCTCTATGCGTTTTCGGGCAAAATTACGGCTTTTATGGGGCCTTGGTTGTTAGGTTTAGCGACTTTTTATTTTCACAGCCAACGAGCGGGAATGGCTACCATTTTGATCTTTTTTATTGTGGGGGCATTCCTTATGTATTTTGTGCGTGAAAACCCGGAAACAACCATATAATATATACTCAGAACGATTACTATTTTTAACACTTAGAAGGCCAAACCCATGAGCAATGACAATATCATTCATACAACCGATACCACATTCGAAAACGAAGTGATTGAATCAAAAACACCTGTACTTGTTGATTTCTGGGCACAGTGGTGCGGTCCATGCAAAGCAATTGCACCGATTCTGGATGATCTTGCAACTAAGTATGATGGCAAAGTCAAAATTGCCAAACTTGACGTCGATCATAATCCTGGCACGCCGCCTAAATTTGGCGTCCGCGGCATTCCAACCTTGATTCTCTTCAAAGACGGCCAAGTAAAAGCGACTCAAGTGGGTTTGCTTTCCAAAAACGAATTAATTAGCTTTATTGATAGTAACGTATAAAATTAATGTAGGGTGGATTAGACGCTTTTTGTCGTAATCCACCACTGCGGCGGTGGATTACGACAAAAAGCGTCTAATCCACCCTACATCAGGATGACAGCCATGGAAAGAAAATCTGTCACGAAAATCACAAACAAGACTGGATATTCCATTAATTTAATGTTACTTTTGACGCCGTAGATAACCTCGTTTTAGAGCCTATCGATTTAAACCACGCTGTGAATAAACAATTTAATCCTTTAGTTTTGCATCATGTATTGAGCCCCATTTTTAGGGTAGGGCCAGACAAGCGGGACAAAATTAATTGTTAATTCTAGGGCTAGACCCTGCAGCAAATCTCAAAAAAGCTCAGCCTATCAGGTTTAAGGTTTTTAAAAAAATGAGAAGGATTAAATTTCATCCATCAACAAATCACAACTAAACATTTCTAAATGGGCAAAAAATCACTATGAACCTAACAGAACTAAAGAAAAAAAGCGCAGCAGAATTAATTCAACTGTCCGATGAATACGGACTTGAAAATATGGCTCGCTCACGCAAACAGGATATTATTTTCGCAATATTAAAAGCTCACGCAAAACGAGGCGAAGACATTTATGGAGACGGCGTACTGGAAATTCTCCAGGACGGTTTCGGCTTCTTGCGTTCAGCTGAAGGATCCTACCTTGCTGGACCCGATGATATTTATGTTTCACCTAGCCAAATTCGACGTTTCAATTTGCGCACTGGCGACACGATCTCTGGAAAAATTCGTCCGCCGAAAGAAGGTGAACGTTATTTTGCTTTACTCAAAGTCGACCATATCAACTTTGACGCACCAGAAAACGCCAAAAATAAAGTTTTATTTGAAAACCTTACACCGTTGTTTGCCAATGAACGTCTCAAAATGGAATGCGGCAATGGCAGTACGGAAGACATTACTGCACGTATTATTGATTTAGCGGCACCGATTGGCCGAGGCCAGCGCGGCTTGATTGTATCGCCGCCTAAAGCTGGTAAGACGATGATGTTGCAAAATATTGCGCATTCTATTTCACAAAATCATCCTGACTGTTATTTGATGGTATTGTTAATTGACGAACGCCCTGAAGAAGTCACCGAAATGACACGCTCGGTACGCGGCGAAGTAATCGCCAGCACCTTCGACGAACCTGCTAACCGTCACGTACAAGTTGCTGAAATGGTTATCGAGAAAGCCAAGCGCTTAGTTGAGCACAAACGTGATGTGGTGATTTTGTTAGATTCTATTACTCGTTTAGCACGCGCATATAACACAGTAGTACCAGCATCCGGCAAAGTATTGACCGGTGGTGTGGATGCAAACGCGTTACAACGTCCAAAACGTTTCTTCGGTGCTGCACGAAATATCGAAGAAGGCGGCAGCTTGACCATTATTGCAACGGCATTGGTTGAAACAGGCTCCAAAATGGATGATGTCATTTACGAAGAATTCAAAGGTACCGGTAATATGGAAATTCATTTGGATCGTAGAATTTCCGAACGTCGCATTTACCCGGCTATTAATATTAATAAATCCGGCACACGTCGCGAGGAATTACTCACAAAGCCTGATGAAATTCAAAAAATGTGGATTCTCCGTAAATTGCTGCAACCTATGGATGAATTGGCTGCCATTGAATTTATTATTGATCGCTTGAAATCAACCAAAACTAATGAAGATTTCTTCGATTCGATGAAGCGTTAATTTTAAAATGTTTCTGTAGGGGCGAACCTATGTGTTCGCTCTCTCGATCGAAGTGGTGACTGTTGCGTATTTCGACCCCAGGACAAACACGCAGGTTCGCCCCTACAAAAAGATAACAAATTTTTAAGAGATCTCTATGCACTGGTTAATCAAATCCGAACCTGAAACATTTAGCATTGATCATCTGGCACGTAGACCTAAGCAAACCGAACACTGGGATGGTGTACGTAACTATCAAGCACGCAACATGTTACGCGATCAAATGAAGGTCGGTGATAAAGCCTTTTTTTATCATTCAAACTGCACACCCCCTGGAATTGTTGGTATCGTGGAAATAGTGAAACCAGGCTATCCTGACTTCACTGCTTTTGAGCCAGAATCCCATCACTACGATCCCACCTCATCACGCGACAATCCACGCTGGTTTATGGTTGATGTACGTTTAGTCAAAAAATTTAAGCGTATAATCTCGCTAGAAGAATTAAAAAATCATTCTAAGTTGCGCGATATGTTAGTAACGCGCAAAGGTAACCGTCTTTCAATCACGCCAGTGACTGACATACAATGGGACATTATTTTAGCGATGGAATAACAAGATCATTGAAATTCTCAATCACCCCCATAAAAATAATTTAATTACTAGCATCCTCATCCTGTGATATAAATTTAGTATAAACAAATCGCATCGATTGGAGCTAACCGCATGAAAAACCACACGACGAAAATCACTGAAGATTTAGCAAAACTACTGGCAGACACGTATTCTTTATACCTTAAAACCCAAAATTTTCACTGGAATGTTACAGGTCTCAATTTTCATTCTTTGCATAGCATGTTTGAAGAAGAATATATTGAATTAGCTACCGCAGTTGATGAAATAGCGGAACGAATTCGTGCACTGGGTGCCATTGCGCCGGCATCGTTTTCTGAATTTTTAAAATTAACATCCCTGAAAGAAGAAACTAGCACACCTAACGCAATTGAGATGGTCAAAAAATTATTGAATGATCATGAAACAGTCATCAAACATCTTCAGTCTATGATGCCTATTGCTCAAGAAGCCAAAGATGAAGCAACGCTTGATTTATTGATTAATCGCACTGAGGTTCATCAGAAAACGGCTTGGATGCTAAGAAGTTCTTGTTAATTTAATACTCAGACAGCAAGCCGTGTCATTCCTGCTAAGGCGAGAACCCATCGAGGAGAGGAGGGTGAATTTCCCAGAGGAGTTCCCGCCTTTGCAGGCAAATCCTACTATTACACTAATTATTTTTTTGTTTCGGCAAAGCGCGCGCCTGATTCTGCTCATCCGCCGAATCTGGCGCCACCGAGTCTGATGATTGAAAAAACTTGAATTGCGAATCGTTCGATTTTTGAGAAACCAAGCCATAGATTGTGACAATAGCTGTATCATGACGTTTTAAATTTTCTATCGCATTTTTCGCATCGTCATCGCTCGCTACTTTTTGCAAATCGATATTGATACTTTCCAACTTAGTATTTCTACGCAAACTAATAGCAACATCACAAATCGTCTGCTCAAGACAAAACGAATTTTTTAATTCAATTCCAATTAAATTTGGTGTCGAAGAAAAACCGAGAGCCAATTGCGAAACATACTCTTGATTGGTTTCATTAAATTTACAGCCATTCATTCTAAGTAGATAAGGTTGTGACACGCAACCTAGCGCTTCAAATAATTTACCCAACTTATCACTTGGTAATTCCCTAAAATCCGAACCCGAAAAATCAAATATCTTATCGCCGCTATTCTTCGATTGCCCAATCGCTTTAAGAACATCATTAAAATCAACAGTGGAATTAGGAGCATTGCCGCTTCCGCTTTTGTAACATATCTTCATTATTCACCTCGTTTTTGAAAGTGAAAGCGTCAATAGTTAGTTTTTTTGTGTAGATGCTTATCCAGTATACAACAAAAAAATGCCTCATTTTTCACAAAAAATTCACATATAGTTCATGACAGGCTAACTTATTCTTTATAAAATGAAATTCCATTAAATTATTTTCGATCCATCATACGGTATTCACTATGAATATTATGAACTTGAGCATCGAACCCCAAAAAACAGAGCGTTTTATTCATAGTTTCAAAACCGCTCTCGCCTGTCTTCTGGGTTTTGCAGTAGCGAAACTTACCCATTTTCGAACTGAACAATGGTTAATAATCACCACCTTAGTTGTAATGTGTGCCCAAATAAATGTAGGGAGCGTGATACAAAAATCCTATATGCGTTTTCTTGGAACGCTGACAGGTTCAGTGCTCGCTATTTTAACCTTACAATTGTTTGGTGCGAACACCCTCGCATCTATTGTAGTTGTTACATTATCAGCCGTATTTTTTAGCTATCTTGCAACCAGCGATAAAAGCTACAGCGACTCCGGAACACTGGGCGCCGTCACAGTATGTATTATATTGATCGGACAAAACCCAACCGTTACATCAGGTATAGAGCGCTGTATTGAAATTTCCATTGGTATCTTGATTGCGGCATTGGTGTCGCAGTTTATTTTCCCTATTCACGCAAAGCGACACTTACGTGATAACCAAGCAAAAACTATTCGACAATTGCGAAGTTTTTATCTCCAAATATTTTCAAGTCACACAACAGAAAAAACGGCAGAAGAGTTGCAAATACTTGATGAAAACATTTCAAAATCGTTGATTGTTCAACGCAAACTAGCAGGTGAGGCGAAGCGAGAAAATTTCAAAGGCAAGTTCAATGCAAATTTTTTCACGCAATGTTTACGTTGTGAAAAAGAAATTATGCGTAGTATTATTTTCATGAGCCATGCTTACCAAGCATCAGATGGGGCTAAAAAAATTGTTTCCGATTTAGATTTATTTAAAGACTTTCATAAACAAGTGAGTCACGCGTTAGAAGAAATTGCTGTGAGTATTGAGACTAGAAAAAATCAAATCATCTCTTTGCCAGAGATGACACCCTTAAAAAATGCATTACAGAAAGAAATAGAACTTGCTGATGATGATTTAGAAATTCAATTATGTGCGCTTTTGTTTTGTGCTGAGACGCTGGTTAATCGATTGGATCGGGTGGTGGTGTTGTTGAAGAGTGTGAATTCGATCTGACAGTCGATACGCCAAATCAAAACAACTGCTAAAAGACCGCCGTCATTGCGAGCGCGAGCGAAGCAACCCAGG
>JBDTIZ010000223.1:0-4898 GCA_039936115.1 Gammaproteobacteria bacterium | reverse complement strand
GTATTTATGTTTTGTATTCCAGACCCCGCAACAAGTGCGGGGTGACAGAGTAAGATGCGGTTACAGTGCTTTCTCAAGAGTGTTTAATATCTATGCTGATTTACCGGATGCTAGTGCGCCTTCGCGGAAATGACAATCTTTTTATCCGCGGTATCCGGCTAGTGCTCGCAATCAATACCTAAGGCCGAGCACAACACCAAACATCAATTCTCCCCGCCCCCTGTTTTTTCAAAGCCCGACAAAACTCATAAATAGTGCTCCCCGTCGTAATCACATCATCAATGACAGCAACATGCTGCTGTTCTAAATTTCGTTTAATTAAAAACGCATTACGCAAATTCTGTTGGCGTTTGAGTGCAGGTAAAGTCGCCTGCGCGAGAGTCGGCTTTTTCCGTTGGAAATCATGAATTAATAGCGGCAAACCCAATATTTTCGAAATCGGTCGAGCAATTTCAACTGCTTGATTAAAGCCACGTTCAGTCAGTCGCTTAGCATGCAATGGCATAGGTATAATCGTGGTCGGCAACGGTTTATCGCGATACCAATCGGATTGAATTTTTTCAGCAAATAACTCGCCTAAAAGCTTTGCGTGAATTAACGTATGATGAAATTTTAAATTGAGAATCAGCTTGGGTATCGGCGCTCGATATGCAAATAAAACATGACTGCAATCAAATGGCGGTGATTTTTTCAAACATTGGCCACACGTTAAGTTTTTTTGCGGAGTTGAGAGAATATTAGCGCATCGCACACAACCCTGCGGTAAAATAGGCAAATCTTGCAGGCACGGTTGGCATAAATCTTGATGGCGATAGGATAGATTTTTGCAAAACACACAGGTGCGTGGTAACAACCAATTCGAAAATTTTTTTAAATAGTGAAGCATCATGACTCCCAAAAATGAATTACTAAAATTATTACAAGCACGCAAACCTGTTGATTATGCGGCAGTTTCAGTGTTAGCACAGGAAGTGGGTAAACAAATGTTTGCCGATCTCGATTTCATTCATTTGCGTCCTAAACAAATTCTTGAACTTGGCTGCAACACAGGCGAATTGACGGAAGCATTAGCGGCGCGTTATCCAGATGCTGAGATCATCGCACTCGATCCATCGCAAGCCATGCTGGATTATGCAAAGCAACGTCAAGCGAAAAATGTAAACTGGACATGTTCTTCATTTGAAACACTGCCAGTGCCAGATCATTCAATTGATTTGCTTATAGCGAATTTGTTGCTGCCATGGTGTGATGATTTAAATACTTTGTTTCGAGAATGGCGGCGAGTGTTACGTCCAAATGGATTGTTTATGTTGACGAGCCTGGGACCTGATACCTTGCATTCATTACAAAATACCCAACTTGTGTTGCCGAATTTTGTGGACATGCATGATGTCGGAGATGTGATGATCGCGGCAGGATTTGTAGATCCCGTATTGAATGTGGATTATTTCACGCTGACTTATCGCGATCAAGCCAAACTTCTGGCTGAGCTACAAAGCACTGGAATGATTGCAGGTGATATTAGTCACATTCAATTAGAAAAAAATGCCGAAGGTGTTTATCCTTTAGTTTACGAGATTATCTTTGGACACGCATGGGGACCTTCACTAGATGCAGACCATGTAGCTGATGAATTTGGCGAAATTCGCATTCCGCTTTCGCATATTATGCGACGTTGATGCTGCGAAGCCCGCATGACAATGGCTTCGAGATCTAGGTATACTACCGCTAACCCAACAAAAAAGGATCGCAACCTTGGCCGAAGATATTTTTATTGGAATCGATGGCGGCGCGACAAAATGCAAAGTTCGCGTTGAAAATAGCAATGGCGATTTAATTGGCCAAGCAATTGGCGGGCCTGCCAATATTCGTCTTTCAGTCGACAAATCCTGGGAAGCCATTTATCACACTTTAAGCGAAGCATTAAAATCAACAGCCATTCGTCTCAACGATAAAGCCTACCGTTTTCATATTGGATTAGGCTTGGCGGGTTGCGAAGTGGCTGAAGCGGTCGATGAGTTTTTGTCACATCCCCATACTTTTACAACGATACAATTGACATCTGATGCACATGTCGCATGCGCAGGCGCGCATCAAGGTCGAGACGGTTCCATTATTATTGTTGGTACTGGTGTTATCGGTTATCAAATTCAAAAAGGCAAAGGTACTCGTGTCGGTGGCTGGGGGTTTCCTCATGATGATGAGGGCAGTGGTGCTTGGTTAGGGTTAGAAGCGTCACGTTTAACCTTTCAATGGCTGGATCACCGCGCAGAAAAATCACCGTTAGTCGAAGATGTGTTTGCTTTTTTTAATCATGATGTCGAACGATTCACTACCTGGGCAAATCGTGCGAATTCCAGTGAATTTGCTCGTTTAGCACCACTGGTCATTAATCACAGTCAGCAAGAAGAATTGGCAGCCGTTCGTTTAATGAAAAAAGCGGCACATGCTATTGATCGTGTTAGTACAGCGCTTTTCAAGATGCAATTAACGCACGAAAAACGCTTACCTTGTAGTTTATTCGGTGGAATTGCACCGTTTATCGAACCATGGCTTGCAGAGGAATTACGCGTGTCGCTGGTGCCGCGTCAAGGTGATGCGAACATCGGAGCGATTTTAATGATACGCGAATTAGTCACGAAAAAGAGTCACGCATGAACCTATCTTTAATGGAAAAAGAGGCGCTCGAAGCACCTCACATGTTAGCGAAGCAATTTACCGCAAATCGTCCACGGCTAGATGAATTAACAACGCGTTTGCGCACTGTTAAACCCATTGCTGCAATGACAATTGCACGAGGTAGTTCAGATCATGCAGCAATGTTTGCCAAATATTTATTAGAAATTCGTGCTGGTATCATGACAGCTTCAGCAGCACCCTCGGTGTTTACGTTGTATCAAAGAACATTGGCAGTTGAGAACTGTCTTGTCATCGGTATTTCTCAATCAGGCGCAAGTCCTGATATTGCAGAAATGATGGCTGCGATGCGAAAAGCCGGCGCAATCACAGTCGCTTTTGTGAATGAAACAAACTCAGAGCTTGCGCTTGCCGCAGAATATTGTATCCCGTTACATGCAGGCACTGAGCATGCAGTGGCTGCTACAAAAACGTATATCGCAACATTGGGTGCATTGATTCAGTTCGTTGCTTTAATGACGCAAGATAATGAATTACTCAATGCCATTACACAATTACCTGATTTTTTGCAACAAGCTACGCAAAAAGATTGGTCACGCGCCATCACTGAATATCTCAAAGTGAATAACACCTATATCATTGGCCGTGGATTTAGTTTTCCAACGGCAGCAGAAGCGGCATTAAAATTTAAAGAAACAGCGAATATTCATGCTGAAGCATTTAGCGGCGCAGAATTGTTGCACGGCCCATTTGCACTCGTAGCAGAGCATTTTCCCATTTTGTTTTTTGCGCAAGAAGATGAATCATTTTCTGGTATGTATGATTTGATGAAGTGTGTGGGCGCAATGGGTGCGCGAGCGATGGTGGCAATGCCTATGCGCTATCATGATCTACATGAAGAGCCAGGATTGATTCAGTTACCTATGCCACGTAGCTTACACCCCGTATGTGATCCATTACTTATTATTCAGGCTTTTTATTGCATGGTGGCGCGCTTAACATTGGCACGTGGATTGAATCCAGATGAACCTAAAAATTTAACCAAGGTGACAAAAACGTGGTAATTATTTCGGGCCCTAAAATTTATGCTGAACAAGGCATATTAAAAAACTCTGCTTTGGTGATTCAGAAAAATAAAATTCAAGAAATCCTTACAACGAAAAAAAATTCGGATGCGACTGTTTTAACATTTCCAGAAAATTATCATCTTGTACCAGGATTTATTGACGTCCATGTGCATGGCGCAAATGGCAGTGATGTTATGGATGGTGATTTTTCGGCACTTAAAAAAATGAGTCAGGCGTTAGCAGCAGAGGGCACGACTTCATTTCTTGCGACGACGATGACGGCGGGACTTGAAGAAATGGATCATGTGCTGCAAAATGTGCATGAATTTATGCTAAAACAGCATACTGTGAGTGGCGCAAAAATTTTAGGTGTGCATTTAGAAGGTCCATTTTTATCGCCTACAAAAGTTGGTGCGCAGCGTGCAGATAAAATTTTAGCACCCAATATTGAGTATTTTGAACGATGGCAAAAAAAATCAGGTAATAGCATCAAGTTAATTACGATTGCCCCAGAGCTTCCAGAAAGTATTTCATTTATCCGTTATCTTAAAACCCAAAATATTGTCGCATCCATAGGTCACACAGATGCAACTTATGCCGAGTCGATAGCTGCAATTGAAGCGGGTTGTACGCACGTGACACATCTTTATAACGCTATGCGTGGCATGCATCAACGCGAGCCGGGCGTCGTGACGGCTGCGTTGTTATCAGATCAGATTTCGGCAGAATTAATTGTCGATGGAACACATCTTCACCCAGCTATTGTGAAACTTGCGTTGAAAGTAAAAGGTTCAGAAAAAATAATTTTAGTGACAGATGCCATGCGCGCAAAATGTTTATCGGATGGTATTTATGATTTAGGTGGGCAGTCGGTTGAAGTTAAAAATAATATTGCTCAATTAGCGGATGGAACATTGGCCGGCAGCACGTTGAAAATGTCTTCTGCCTTGCAAAATATGATGAGATTTACGGGATGTGATTTATTCATGGCGGTTAAATGTGCTTCTGAAAATCCGGCTCGGACGTTAAATGTGTTTGATAAAAAAGGTGGGATTGCAGAAGGGAAAGATGCGGATTTGGTGGTGTTGGATGATAATTTGGATGTGGTGTTGACGATGTCGTTGGGTGAGGTGGTTTATCGTCGAGAGTAGGGGGAACACGCCGTCATTGCGAGCGCGAGCGAAGCAACCCAGG
>JBDTIZ010000222.1:0-5851 GCA_039936115.1 Gammaproteobacteria bacterium | reverse complement strand
CTGTCACCCCGCACTTGTTGCGGGGTCTGGAATCAAAAACATAAAAAAGTCATTTAAAAAATAAAATGTATTTTTTATTATTAAAGCCCGGACCCCGCAACAAGTGCGGGGCGACAGAGTTAAGGTGCTGGGTGACAGAGTTAAAGGTGCTGGGCGACAAAGGTTAAACGTGCAGCGTCACGGTAGCCAAATGCTTTAACTGTAATTATTCAAATCATCTGGTTAAAGTATTATTTACGACTATCACATTGTCCTCAACAAATAAATCATCGATCACAGAATTATTAAAAAAAGAACTTTTCCAACTAGTAGGCGTTTCACTAAAAGCACTGAAATAATCAATGGGTGTAGTATATTGATGTGGCTGTGACTTTGGCCATGGTGTTTCTTTAAGCTCTGGAACTTTTGCTACTTCAGCTACTATAGCAGTTATTGCCTCAGGCGTATGAACCTCTTTTACTTTGGATACACACTCTTGCTTTTTGGGATTTTTATTTTCATTTTTTGTCCGTTTTATTGCCGAGCTAACCCGTGCTCTTAAAAAAATATCTGCTGTTATTAATCTGCTGGATTTATCTTTTTGCTTTTTACTAGGCTCAGCCCACAAGATTTTTGTGACTAGAGCATTGGTCGTAACAACTTTAGGTTTTATTGACGGTGGTAGCGGTGGTTTTTTTTTGTTTGCATCATCAGTTGATTTATTAGTTGGGGCACGTGAAGATCCACCCGGCGATTTAGTTTCTGGTTCCTTTGTTTCACTTAGAGCCTGTTTGTATGCCGCCATAAATTTATTTTCAAGTAGTTGAGATACAGAAAAATGATTGGTTGGTTTCGCAAGTGTTGTGATGAGAGCTGTGAGAGTACCTGCGGTTAGTTTCACCGTCACCCGATGTTTTTCGATAGTTTTTTCAATGATAAAGGCTGCCGTACTGGCATCAAAAGTCGCATTGACATCATACAAATAATCAAATAAAAGCTTAATGTTTGCTGAGTGACGTAGATTTTCATCTAAGATGATGCTGTTTAAACTTTTTTGATTAGCGATATTTTTGACAATCCGAGCCTGTTTGGTTTGCTCATGCGTTTTTATCAAGCCAGCAATTTTTTTGCGTTTAGACGCAAGCGCAATATCATAAGCAGTTTTCTGATTTGGTGCTGGTGTTTTTATCAAGGTATTCGCTGAGCGAGCAAGAAGTAAGCTCACTAAAGCTTCATTGCCTATTCTAGCCGCGATCATTAATGCAGTATGTCCATCTTGAGTTGTCGCATTAATGTCTAATTTAGGTAATGCAAGAATAGATTTTGCTAAAGGAAACAGTTTTTTAGTTTCTGCAATAATGTGGAGAGGATTTTGGCCGAGGGTTTGGATTTCTAAGGTTCTTTCTTTGTGACTGAACAAAAAATTCTTTTTTGGAGTTGACACTGAATCCCGCACACTACCATCAATTGATGAATTAGCTTGAGTAATGACGTGGTAAAAATCCGAATCTATATTATGAAGAACTAGACTGAGCAAGGTGAGAGATAGTTTAATATCTTCATCTTTATAACGAGCAGGGTAATCAAATGTAAAATTTAAATCGACTTTCACTTTCGGCAGCATATAGCCAAGTAGCCAATCTTCTTCTTGAGTAGAATCTATAGAATCAATGATAGAACTGCGTAAAATGGTTTCATAAACGTTTGCATATACTGCTTCTTCCGAACGTCGATTAGCATTGATCCAATCAATAATAACTTGCAGTAATTCGCCATCTTGATTTTCAGCGATAATATCCAAAGCAATTTTAAATTGGGTGATCGGCACATTCATTGTTAAAGCTACGTTAATCATAAAAAATAGCGAGGTTCGCAATGAGTTACGATTTTTAGTAAACAAATAATCTAGTTCAACATGTTTTTTTAATTCATAAGCAGTAGTATTTTTTGTTGATAGTAGCCTATATAAAAAATCATTTGTTCTTTCTTGATCTTCAAATTCGGAATCAGGTGTTGCATAAGAATGGACAGGTACGGCATAGGCGGCAAGAGTCACTAAATCCACGAAGTCTAATCTAGCAGGAAGAAGATTCACTATTTCTTTACAGCCTAGATAAGCAAGATAGGGGAGATAGATCGAAATCGATTTAGGATCTAAGTTCATATCTTTTTCACAAAGGTAAACTAAAATACTCTCGATGACTTGATCAAGTTGTTTTAAATAGAGTGATTCGTAGCGATCAAGTTGTTTTAATCCTTTAGCAGGCCCTAACAACTTGAAATAAATTGTCAAAATTTGCAGAAATAATTTATCTAAATCAACGGGTATTATGCCAGTTGGGATCGATTTTTGATCGCAGAGCATATCGTTATTGTCGGATTTATTCTCGGTATCAATTCGTTGTTTTTTGTATTTACCTTGACTTCGCATGTTTACTCCACTTTGAAATAACTACATTTTTCTATGAGGAACTATCGATCTTTCGTTTGTTTTTGATGTATCAGGTGCAGGAATAAACTTATTCTTATTGGAATTAAAAAATTGTAAGTATTCAGCACCGCCAGCCAGTCTCACAGAATTCAATTTTATCTGTGCTAAGCGTTCTTCAGCTTGCTTTGTTTTCTCATGCATTTCACCCAATAAGTGCTGCCAAATTTCATGAGCCTCTTTAAGATAGGGAATCGCTTTATCAAAAAAGTTATTTCTTATCATAACGGAAGCCAGTTTAAAACAACTAAGTGCTATCTGTTCTTCTACTACGCGTAACGACGCAATATGATGACGTGATTCAAGATAATGATAAATAAGTCGATAACTTTCTAGAGCGGCTTGATAATCTCTGATCGCTAATTCAAATGCATTGTTGTGACAATGCAGGGTGGCAGAATGATTTTTGTAATGTGCATTTTGCAGATGTAATTCGATATTATCTTCTGACACAATAGGTTCAACGGTTAAGGATTTGTTTAAATCAACTTGGCGCAAGACAGAAATTGCTTTTGTTTCCACATCAAGATAAACATCGAATTTTTTTGCAGTCGCAGTTGGTTTCGAAATTAGCGCAAGCAATTTGGTAAAATCTAGCCGTAGAACCATCGCTTGATTTAAAATGCCTGGAACTTCTGTTTCAGTAATTTGCTCGGGAAAATTCGTTAAATTAAATACTGCTGAATCAACACCCGGCATTTGTTTTATCCAATGACCAGACATCCAGCTAGGTCTTGGTTTGTTGTATTTTTCACACATGAACTGCTTTATTTGATCTTCTGTATAAGCTTCATCTAAATCAAATCCCATATAACGAGCTACAGGTTGTTTCTCGCTACATCCAACAATACAGTTAGCATACCCACCTGCAGGATGTTTTTTTACATAATCTGGATGATTTGCAACAATCGCAATATCACCAGGCCGAATGTCATCATATGATAATCGCACAAAATAACTGAGGGGATTGAGTGTTGCAAAAATGCCGACGGGTGTTGTGCAACTAAGACGTCTGCCCATGGCTATTCCATAATATGAAAAATTCATTTGGCTAAATAATTGATTAAAAATATTTTCAGCAGCTGTCTCGCCTAGATATAATTTTAATGTTTCTAATAATGCAGAATATTGCGCAATAGTCGATGCGATAACACAATCCATAAACATCACAGTATTGGGTTCTGAAAATAATTCAGCTAAAGCTGCGGAAGGTTTTTTGCCTTGTTGTAAGCTATAAGAAAGCCTTGGTTTTACTGGATAATTCGCGACAGGCAAGTAGCGTTCAATTGTCTTAAAGTGAGTCGAATTCGTGTAGCCTTGTTTCAATTTTGAAACGGGAACATTAAATTTTTTCTGAAATTCGTTATACCCATATTTTTCAATCATATCGGAAAATCCAACGAGATTTTCGCTTTTACGCCGTTTTACAATATTTTTCATGGCATTAGATAAATGTTGAGTAAAAACGGATGACAATTTTTCTGGGTTAATGAGGTTTTGGGTGATTTTGTGCAGCATATAAACTACCTGGAAACGTTTCAGAGCGCGGTAGTGTATAGAGTACAGGAATTGACGTCAAATGAGCCCTTGATTTTCCTGTTTATGAGAGGGCGAGCACACAGGTTCGCCCCTACCATGATTAATTATTAAAATGATAGACCATATCTAGAGAACCACGGTTATCGGCCAGTGTGTTTTTAGAGCCTGTCGTTCCATTATTGTTAAACGAGCTGTAATCAATGTAATCGTACTCTAACCGCGCACTTATTTGTTTGGTCAGAGGGATTTCAACACCAATACCGGTATTAAAGCCGCCAGTCGCATGGGTATTTAATTTGCCGATTCTGTCATCTAGAATCCATGGGCGACGCTCTACTTGATATCCTTCGTAACCAACGCCCAAACCACCGTAGAATCCACCTAAAGTAACCAGTAGGGAAGAAGATGGTCCTATACATTATCGCAACTTTTTCACGTTCACTTTACGACCTTTTAATTTGCCATTTTGTAGATATCGATATGCTTTATCCACATGAGCTCGATGAATTGCAACATAAGAACAAAGCGCAGCAATGTCAATTTTTCCAATCGCATCACCAGGCAACTCGGCATCTTTGGTTAACGCACCCAAAATATCACCCGGACGAATTTTATCTTTTCGTCCGGCATCAAGACACACAGTAATCATTTCAGGTTGAAAAATAGCACCATCCGTTTTTGTTAACTCACTCATATTTCCCCATGTTAACGGATGCGATAAATTTTCTTTTATCAAAGAGACACGTTCAGAATCAGCGGGCATGACTAGACTTAACGCTAAACCTTTATGACCCGCACGCCCCGTGCGGCCAATACGATGAATATGCACATCATGCTCAAATGCTAATTCATAATTAATCACAGCCGGTAATTCTTTAATATCCAGACCTCGCGCAGCCACATCAGTTGCAACCAAAATAGAACAACTTTGGTTAACAAAGCGAATCAGCACTTGATCACGTTCACCTTGTTCCATATCGCCATTTAACGCAAGCGAACTAAATCCTGCATCGCTCAACATATTTGATAACTCAGTTGTTTGTTGTTTTGTGTTACAGAAAATTAATGTTGAGCTTGGTTTGTGATGCAAAAGTAATGCTTTCAGCAAAGAAAATTTAGTCGTTTGATTTTTAGTTTCAAAAAAACATTGCTCAATATCATATTCTTCATGAGGCGTTTCGATCAAGACTTCTTTTGGATTTTGCATAAATTGACGACTGAGTTTTTTGATTTCGTCAGGATAGGTTGCAGAAAATAATAAGGTTTGTCGTGACTTGGGGCATACTGCGAGAATTGCTTTTATCTCATCTAAAAAACCCATATCCAACATTCGATCGGCTTCATCCAAGACTAAGGTGTGTAACTTCTTTAAAGATAGCGTGCCTTTATCTAAATGTTTTTGTATGCGACCCGGTGTGCCAACTATAATGTGAGCTCCATGTCTTAATGAATCCAGTTGTGGTTTCATGGAAATACCACCCGATAAATTTAATACTTTTACATTAGGCATAAGCCGCGCTAAACGGCGTAAAGCTTGACTCACTTGTTCAGCTAATTCACGCGTTGGACACAGAATTAAAGCTTGCACCGCATAATTTTCAATATTTAAGTGATTTAACAAAGTCAATCCGAACGCTGCTGTCTTACCACTGCCCGTTTTTGCTTTTGCAATCACATCTTGTTTTTTCAACATTATGGGAAGGCTTTGCATTTGGATCGGTGTCATCGTGGTATAGCCTAAGGATGAAAGATTATTTAATAACGCTTCACGTAAAGGTAAACACGAAAAAGAATTATCTACATCAGTGGTTTCAGAATCAGTTACGGTGGTTTTCATGTCGATCA
>JBDTIZ010000221.1:0-8155 GCA_039936115.1 Gammaproteobacteria bacterium | reverse complement strand
AACTAAAACTTACAGTGCTGAATTATTAATTACAGAAGAGACGTATAAACGTTTACGCAATCCGGCTATGTATTCTATTCGTCGTCTTGATACGGTATTAGCAAAAGGTAAATCAAAACTAATTACGATTTATGAAGTTTTTGATAGTGATGCGGAGTCGGCAAAATTTTTAAAAATACAAACTAAAACAGATTTTGAGCAGGGAGCTGCTTATTTTTATCAAGAAAATTATAATGAGGCCCAAAAAACTTTTGAGCATGTGTTGCGAATCAATCCGGCGGACAAAGCGGCGCAATTATATTTAGAACGGTGTAAACAATCCAGCAGAGCCTAATCGGTATTGTCCAAAAAATACCTATTGATCGTTCACCAAGTATTCACCTATCCTACCCCTATAGGTGAATACTTGGTGAACAAATATGGCGACTAACTTTCGGGACAAATTATATAAATATATTTCAAATTATGCCAACCAGCAGGGTGGCTCACCCACATTTGCTGAAATGACAGAGGCGATGGGTATTAGTCCGCGTTCTAAAAGTTTAATTACGCGTAGCCTGCGGATACTCGCAAAAGAAGGAAAGGTCACACTGACTAAACAGGGACGCCAGCTTGTTATTGCACTTTCAACGAAACAACTTTATTTATTGGGGCGTATTTCTGCTGGTACGCCTATCGAGGCAATTACACAGCATCAGCCCATTGATATTAATACTCTTTTTCAAGGCGACAATCGTTTTGCTTTGCAAGTTAAAGGCGACTCCATGATGGATGAAGGAATTTTTGATGGTGATTTTATTATTTGTAAACCGAGGGCAGAGGCGAGCGAAGGGGAAATTGTGATTGCTTTAATTGATCAACATAACACGACATTAAAACGTATATCGTACAAAACGCGTGGAATGATTACGTTAATTCCTGCCAACACAAAACTCGAACCCAGAATGTATCATCCAGAAAGAATTCAAATTCAAGGTATTTATGTGGGATTAATACGCTTAAGCGGGTGAGGTAATACATGTTTCAAAAATACGATAATGAAAATAGTAAATATTGGAAACGCGCGATTGTTCTCGTTGATATGAATGCATTTTTTGCATCGATTGAACAATTAGATCATCCGGAATGGCGTGGTAGAGCGTTAGCGGTGACTAATGGTAAGCAGGGTACGTGTATTATTACGAGTTCTTATGAAGCGAGATCGTTTGGAATAAAAACGGGAATGCAGCTCAATGAAGCGAGACGTTTATGCCGTCATTTAATTCAAGTGCCTGCAAGACCAGAGAGATATGTTAAGGTATCAAAAGCAGTCATGGATGCACTTTCCACGCTGACGCCTGATTTTGAAATTTTTTCGGTAGATGAAGCATTTCTTGATGTGACGCATTGCCAATTGTTACATGGCACACCGGAAAGAATTGGTTTATTGGCGAAAGAATTAGTTTATAAAACGACGGGCTTACTGTGTTCTGTCGGTGTTAGTGGCGATAAAACAACTGCAAAATACGCTGCCAAATTACATAAACCCGACGGTTATGTCGTTATTCCCCCGTGGGAAGCCAAAGAACGATTACGCGGTGTCAATGTCACTGAGTTAAGCGGAATAAAATCTGGAATCGGGGGATTTCTTGCAAAACATGGCGCTATCACATGTGGTGACGTTGAAAAAATTCCGATTAGCATTTTAGCAAAACGTTTTGGTAATATTGGCAGACGTATTTGGTATATGTGTCAAGGTGCAGATCCGGAACCGGTTCACACAATTGTTCCTAATCCAAAATCAATGGGGCACGGAAAAGTTATGCCGCCCAATACAGTGAGTCCTCTCGTGGTCGAAACTTTTCTGATGCACATGTGTGAAAAATTAGGCGCTCGATTGCGGCAGCATGATTTTCGGGCACAACATTTTTTTGCGGGTGTATTAAGTCATGATGTGGGTTGGTTTGGTTCAAAAGGAAAAAGTATTCAACCAACGAATGATAGTAAAGATATTTTTCAGCTTGCTTTGTTTTTGGTTTATCAACACTGGAAAGGCGAGCCAGTGAGTCAGATACAGGTGACAGCGTTGGATCCAAGTGGTATTGGTTTTCAAGCAGATTTATTTAACAAAGAAAATAGCAATCGTGGCAAATTATACCAAGCGTTGGATGAAATCAATGATCGTTACGGGGAGTTTGCCATTGCACCCGCTTCTATGCTGGCTCGATCGCAGATGCCTAATGTGATTGCGCCAGCATGGCAACCTTACGGCCATCGTCAAACAATTTGATGGGAGGTTATTTATGCCAGAAGCAGTGATATTTCATTATCAAGGTAAAGTGTATACCGTGTTTTTTTCACGCATGAATGCTGTTTTACCTGTTAAACTTAAAAACGGTGATTGCAAACTTGTCGCATGGGGACGAAGAGAAAATGAAAACAGTGAAATGCCATTGGGGGGCTGGGCACGCTCAACTGCTATAAAGAATAATCAAGACCAACGGTGGAACATGTATTCGCCAAAACCAGTGCAAATTTCTATAGATAAATTTATGGAAAAAAATTTTGAAGGGAAAGCGTGTTGGTATGAAATAACGAAAGGCCAATGCATTCAGGGATTACTTGCTAAAGAACAAGATGAATATCGACTTTATATTGTGACAGTTGATCCGGAGGATTTAACAAATTGCCATTACAGATGGCCGCACATTATTACGTGTTCAATTAAACTAATAGATAGCTGATGTTTGCTCTGTGCCGTTACTCTTGTCCATGCTTTTGTAGGGGCGAACCTATGTGTTCGCCCAGCGGCGCCAATTCGAAGTTTAGCAAGGGCGAACACATAGGTTCGCCCTACAAAAGCATACAAGCTGGCGCAATAAATAATATTAAGAGGTATAAATGAAAAATTCAAAAACAGCGCTTATTTGGATAACGGATATTTTAAAAAACAATCATGTTCCTTTTCAGATTACCGGTGGTCTTGCTGCAATTGCTTATGGTGCAACGCGGCCGCTTCAGGATATCGATATTGATATTCCTGAGGATAAATTTGCTCTTGTTAAAGAGAAAGTAGCAGAGTTTATTACGTATGGGCCAGAGAAATATAAAAGTAATAAATGGGACTTGTTGCTTATGACATTAAATTATCAAGGCCAAGAAATTGATTTAGGCGGAGCTTACCAGACAAAAATATTTAATGAAAAAACGGGGCACTGGGAAAAGTTAGTAGAGAATTTATCAAACGCAGAGGTTAAAACCGTTTATGAGTTACAATTACCGGTTATCCCTAGAGATATTTTACTTAGCTATAAAAAAGTATTATCTCGTGAAGAAGATAGAATTGATGTAAGCGAGATTGAAAAAAATGACAAATAATTTAAAAACAATCATTCTGTTATGCCTAGGATGTTTATTATATTTAATTACTATAACGATTTCGTATGCGGATCAAGCTATTCAGATTGAGAATAAGATCAATGAAAGCTTTCAATCCATGTGCGAAAAGAATCAATTTTCCGGAAACGTATTGGTTGCGATTCATGGAAAGATTATTTTTAAAAAATCGTGCGGCTTTGCGAATCGGAGTTTTCATATAGAAAATAACTTAAAAACCAAATTTAATTTAGGATCCGTAGGAAAATTATTTACTTCGATATCCATTGCGCAACTGGCTCAGAAAAATAAAATCATATTAAATCAGCAAGCTTATCAAATTATACCAAGCTGGTTACCAAAACAAACCGACAAAACAATAACAATTGAACAGTTGCTTATTCATGCCTCAGGTCTTGGTAGTTTTATGGATGATACCCGTTTTAAATTAGGATCCGACTCAGCTTTGTATGTGGACGTAAATGATTATAAACCTCTTCTTGTTGAGGATAAGCATTTATTTAAACCGGGCATGAGTCAGAGTTATAGCAATAATGGATATATATTGTTAGGCGCAATCATTGAATCTTTATCCGGCGTTAGCTATAGCGATTACGTGAAACGAAATATTTTTGACATCGCCAATATGAAAGAAACGGGAATATGGCGTTTAGACGAATCCGTTCCTGATCGTGCGGAAGGATATTTTTCTGATTGTCATCAGGGGAAATGCCAATGGAAAAATAACAATTTTGAAGTTCCATTAATGGGAAGTCCTGCTGGTGGTGCTTATTCTACCGTAGAAGATCTCTTTCGTTTTTCTAATGCATTACATTCCAAAAAATTACTCAATCAAAAATTAACTGCAGAGATTTTATCAACGGATATTGTCACTGTTTCTAAAGATGTGAAGTTGAAATCTTATAAAATTGGTAATTTGTCTATCCCTGAGAATATCAGCGCATATGGTTTTTCGGGCGCATGGAATAAATTCGGATTTGCGGTGTGGAAAGACCCATCTTTAGTGGGGCATACCGGCGGGATTAAAGGCGCATCTGCTTTTTTTGCAACATCACCGAATAATCAATATACCATTATTATTTTGAGCAATATCGATGGGTCGGGACCTATTCTGCTTTATAAAAAAATACGAGAGGCGTTAGGACTGTCTGTTGAAATTTCAAATTATTGATGGTGGTATCGGCGTACTGTTCTATAAATCAAAATAGAATGAATCTCCGAGAAAATGCCCCTCCTCTCCCCAACAGCTATATAGGACAGGCATCGGTAACATTTTAAAATAGGCATTTTACGCGCTCGCAATGACAGCGCGTAAAAATGCCTATTTTAAAATGTTACCGATGCCTGTCCCTATACAAAAGCGTGGGAGGAGGGGCATCTACTTTGGTTGTAAAACGTGCAACAATATTCAGTCCAACAGCTTATCTCACATCACCCCAAGCAATATGTAACTGATAATCAAGCCAAGTAATTTGTTTAAGCGCATTATCATAAAAAAACTTAATCGATGATTCCCACTTTGGCACTTTTCCCAAATGATCGATGTTTAATACCGCAACATTATCACGTTGTTCGGGATCTCTGCATGAAGGATAAAAAATAAATGTGGCGCGTGGATGGGATGCGATAAATTGATGAGAGGCAGAATAATTATTTTTATGGATAATATCCAAATAATTTATTTCGTTTTTAACATGCACAGAACTTTTATTATCTGCATCAACAAAAAAAATAGTTCTCATACCTGTTTCAGTTTCAATATTTAAATGCATACGCTCTTTCATAAAATGAAATCCATGCTCGTACAAGGCTGTTTCTTCAAGTAAAGAACTATAAAATACATTTTTACCATAGGGTAAGCGAAACCGTGCCTCAGGATGAGGAGGATTATACCTAAAAGGTGTTGCAATAAGTGGATGCCATTCAGTGTAAAGATTTTTAGGTTTTGTCGTTTCGATCAAGAATTCAAGTTGTACCGCACGCTCTTCATTTTGTGTGGCTCTATAACTGGATAAAGTGGCTTGGTATTCAACAATACGCACAAGTTCGATCAAGCGCCACGTCCTCGAATATAATCGAGATATTGACGAATAAAAATTAATCCATCAATCGATTCACTCATTAATTTTTCAGGAATAACATTTAGTTCAGGGTGAAAAGTAGATAACCAAGCGCATTGATGAGTTGGATTTTCAAACATGGCTTCCAGGCTGCGGTGAATAGCTAGCAGATGTATAATTGCTTGAATATCAGGTTGTAACACAGAGTTATGAATAGGAATAATGCCGTTTTTAAGCCAAGTGTTGACAGTATTAGAAGGTAGATGAAGTGTAGTAGCAATTTTCGTACCCGACCAGTCTAGCCGGTTTTTTAAGTAGTGAAGGCCATCGACAATAGCGCGCCCCGCAACAGCAGGATCAAATTTAAGCGTCGGAGATTCCGATGTAGGGGATATCCCCCTGATGGATTTTGATATCTTTAAATTGTGGCCAATGTGACTAGGCATATTATTTACCTCTGTTATTAGTATAACCCAAATTGACTGAAAATGGCAAATTATTGGCATTTTTATAAATAAGACTAGTATTATTAGCTAGTTAGATATAAATCAATTTTGATTGAAACAGAGGAAAATCCATAAGATTGCCCATTTGGTCTAAGAAATAGAAGTTGCATGTTGAGTCATAGTGAGGAAGTTAAAACTTATCCAATATCTTTTGTCGCTGCTAAAGAATAGCAATATACTGTTCGCTACAATCACGAAGAGCAACAAGCAATGGAAAATAGTATCCAACTCAATAAAAAGAAAATCACATTGCTAGTCATGTGGATGACTGCACTGAGTCAAGCAGCGATGGCGCTTTATTTACCAAGTTTTCCTGCCATCGCAAAAGCGCTCACAATGTCGCCCGCCGCCATCAAAAATTCTATTACTATTTATTTAATCGGATTTGGAGTGTCGCAAATTATTTATGGCCCATTGTCTGATCGTTATGGCCGCAAGCCCATTTTGTTACTAGGAATATTAATTTTCTGTCTCGGTTGTTTTATTAATATTATCGCGAAGATACAAACAGTATTTTTATTTGCACGTTTATTACAAGGCATTGGCTGTGGAAGTATTCTAACTAACGGTCGTTCAATTTTGCGTGATTGTTTTTGCGGTCGCGATTTAGCAAGTGCTGCATCTTACGCCTCAATGGGGTTTGCAATCGGCTTTGGCGCATCGCCTATTATAGGGGCTTATTTATCACAATATCTGGGTTGGCAAGCGGATTTTATTTTTTTATTGTTAGCGGGTTTTAGTCTTATATTTATATTAGGATGCTGGCTACCTGAAACAAGAGTAGCCTTAGACGACAAATCCGGTTTTCAACAGTTTCTCAAAGATACGTTAGATGATTACAAAATTATAATAAGTCATCGCGTATTTCTGCAATTACTTTTAGGCGGATTATTTGCGTATGCAGTGATTATTGCCTACAACGTGATGACACCTTTTTTAATTCAAAATATTCTAGGTTACTCTGCAAGTACTTATGGATGGTTAGCGGTAATAGTCGCAGTGCCTTATTACACAGCAGCGTCTGTTAATCGTGAATTGGTTAAGAAATTTGGCACCGGACCTATTTTTGCATTAGGCGCTTTGCTCATCATATTGTCGGGTGCAGCGATGGCAATCACTAGTTTATACGCTAAAATATATCTTGCTTATATTATTGTACCGATGATGATAGCGACATTTGGCCAAGCGTTAATTTTCTCTAATACAATTGCGATGGCATTACATCATTTTTCAGCGGCGATAGCAGGAAAAGCAAGCGCATTATTCAGTAGTCTGCAAATTATAATAATAGGTGTATTTTCCGCGGTAATGGCAATTTTACCGGACAATAATCAATTACCATTAGCACTTGTTATTGTCTGTTTGGGTTTGTTGGCAAGTGTCGTGCTGTGGAAACACTTAAAATAGTTTTTTCAACGTCGTTGCCGCGCTTTTGAGTTAACCTATTTGTTCGTCCATACCAAAGCCAGTGTAGTTAGTTAACCAGTAGTAATATAGGACACCAACATGAATAATGCTAAATCTCATATCATTTTATTAGTAATGTATTTAATTTCTTATGCGATCTGTTCCTATGGTAGTTCACTACCATTGCAAGAACACCATTTTAAAAATCCTAAATCAATTTATTCTTTATCACCCAAAGAAATTTCAAATATTCTATCGCATAAATCCTGGAACACCTCAGGACAATCAATTACATCTGCTGAAACAAATAATGATTCAAATCCAGTACCTGAATACGAAAAAATTAAACAAGGTGATAATTCAGCTGGAGTGAATGCGTTTGCTGATATTCACTTTGATAAAAACGTGAAACGAATTTTAGATGTGGGGGGCGGTAAATTTGATGTGAGTCGTGATTTTTTACAAACAAAAAATATCGACTTATTAATTTGGGATCCTTATAACCGTAGTAAAGAACATAACAAAGAAGTGAGGCAAGCGGTTCAACACTTAAAAGTGGATGCTGCTACATCAATGGCAGTTTTAAATGTGATACCTGAACCAGACGTCCGTCTTGCACATATTGCGATTCTCAAACAAGCAATAAAAACTAATAGTTATGCGTATTTTAAAGTATGGCCTGGCGAAGGAAAGCTAAAAGGCACACATCAACCCACTGTAAATTCCTACGGCTATCCTGGTTATCAGGCAAATGCATATGTAGATTATTTTTTACCAGAAGTTCAATTAGTCTTTGGCAAGGATAAT
>JBDTIZ010000220.1:0-3761 GCA_039936115.1 Gammaproteobacteria bacterium | reverse complement strand
GTAAATATTTAAAAATAAATGAACCCAGTATTGCATTTCAGGGTCTGAAACAATTAAATCATCATTATATTTATCAACACGAACATAAAGAAAGTCAGGAACAAAAATGCTTGTACGTAACAGCTTTGGTAAAAAATTTCTTAAAAATAGATCTTAAGCAAAGCGAATGTAAAATAAATCATGCAATAAAAAATCTTACTCCCATACCGAAGCATGATTCATTGGATGGTTGTTTTCTTTTTTTTAAAAGAAAGCTAGATTCCAATCTCTTGCAAATTCAATACATGACTGAGAAATTAATCCTATCCATTTATCTAATAAAAACAATTATTGAATCATTTGAAGATTTAATCGAAACAGATGAAATACAAGCCAAAGTTAGTCAGATTACCTGTGAACAAAAAAGAGGAGAAGTTCTATTAGAAACCATAAAGAAAACAGTTACTTTAGAGTATCTTAATACAACATGCTCTGAACCAGTTGAAACCAAAGAATATGATCATATAATGCAAAAAGTGTCTAATCTTCTTTCAAATAAACACCTTTATAATAAAATCTACCTATCATTCGCAACGACAATAAAAACACGATTAAGCAAACTATTGACTGAGTTAGAGCATATTCAGCCACACCCTTATGACAGCGATACAAAACGCACAAACACGAAGCCGCTTGTTTTTTAAAAAATACTCTCTATAATTTACATTTTCATCGTCGGACAGGTGAGACATGGCGTTTGATCTCAAAATAGAGGCAGTGAAGAACGGAGGCCATTGTGGCGGACAAAAAAGCAACATTAACCATTGAAAATAACACAATAGACTTTGACATACTCTCAGGCACATTGGGTCCTGATGTAATAGATGTCAGCACCTTGGTTAAAAATGATTACTTTACGTATGACCCTGGTTTTTTATCCACGGCTGCGTGTGAATCCAAAATTACCTTCATTGATGGCGATAAAGGCGTTTTACTTTATCGCGGTTACCCCATTGATCAGCTTGCCATGAACTCCAACTTTGTAGACGTCTGCTACTTGTTACTGAACAGCGAATTACCGGATATATCGCAATATCGAGACTTTTGTAAGGCAATCAACCGCCATACCATGGTTCACGAACAAATTAGAAATTTTTTCAATGGCTTTAGACGAGATGCACACCCGATGGCAGTGATGGTTGGTGTCGTCGGAGCACTTTCCGCATTTTATCATGATACATTAGATATTAAGAACCCAGAGCACCGCGCTGTTTCTGCCTTACGACTTATTGCAAAAATGCCGACTATTGCAGCAATGTGTTATAAATATAATATTGGCCAACCTTTCATGCCGCCTCAAAACCGCATGTCATATGCTGAAAATTTCTTGCATATGATGTTTGGCACACCTTGTGAAGAAACAATCCCCAACCCTATTCTTGTTCGTGCGTTAGATAGAATTTTAATTCTCCATGCTGATCATGAGCAGAATGCTTCAACATCCACTGTCCGTTTAGCAGGATCGACTGGCGCCAATCCTTTTGCTTGTATTTCAGCAGGCATCGCCGCCCTATGGGGACCTGCTCATGGCGGAGCAAATGAAGCAGCGCTTAACATGCTACATGAGATTGGCGATGTATCACGCATTCCCAAATACATCGCTAGAGCCAAAGACCCTAACGATTCATTCCGCTTAATGGGCTTTGGACATCGGGTTTATAAAAACTACGACCCGCGTGCTAAAGTGATGCGAGCAACGTGTCATGAAGTACTTGAAGCCGTTGGCGCACATCACAATCCATTGTTTGAAATTGCAATGGAATTAGAAAGAATTGCTTTAGAAGATGATTATTTCGTGCAACGAAAACTGTATCCCAATGTTGATTTTTATTCGGGCATCACCCTCAGCGCGATTGGTATCCCAACTAATATGTTTACTGTTGTATTTGCATTGGCTAGAACCATAGGCTGGATTGCTCACTGGAATGAAATGATTAGCAGCCCTTATCGACTCAGCCGACCCAGACAATTATATACTGGACCGACAGAAAGAAATTTTGTTGATATAAAAAAACGAGCTTAACGCTAATCCACAAAGCACATGGTTGTGCCAATATTGGCTGATCATGACATCCGACTTACGAATTGCACCATCAAGTGAATTTTTCCACGTAGTTAGACCCATATTAGGTTTTCTACTATTAAACATGTTCCATTTTGGAACATGTTTAATTTTTGCCCAGCTCACATTCGGAATAAATATTTTGCAGATGTTTGGTCACAATAGGCCGATTGACCCCAAAAAGCTCAGCCGTTCTCGCTTGAGTAAGCCAGATGGTTTCATTACGCAGAAACACCTCTACCTTCACGCTTCCATTAGGCGTTTTATAAAGAAGGTATCATTATAAACGTCCCTTTACGTGTCAATGAGATAACTAATACCAAAGTTCACAAAATAATCGTTAAAACCGCTACCTGTGGTCGTAAACATTTCACGAAACTCTGCACGTAATGCTAATGATTTGTCAAAAAAAGCTTGCGCACCGATACCCGCATTGACTAAGCCTTGTTGAACTGCTTCATTCCCCGCAGGCTTTAACCCAATAACACCAATACCCGCTACCAAATAGGGCTCAATGATTTTATACGATACAAAACGGTAAAGACCATCAATGGTATACAAAAACCCGTGAGCCAAATCGCCTTCTAATTGTCCGGTATCGAGATCAGCGCTTAAATTTGAATTTAACACGCCAAACGTTCCTTCAAGACCAAAATGATCTGTCACATTGTAGGCTAATTCAACGTTTGGCATAGATGTCGCATCAACATGGCGCGCAGAATCAAATTTATAATAGGCATCGCCAAACGTTAATGTCACCGCGCCAGGTCGATTACCCGCGATTGTCGCACCAGCGCCAATCAATGCCACAAGCCCGATACTTGTTAACAACCTTTTTTTCATTTTAAGAATCCTTGATAGAAATAAAAAACATTGCGCCATTCAAAAGTATTACAACGACTTTGTCAACACTCTTGTCACTGCTTTTTGCCAACCCAAATAAAGTTGCTCGCGATTTGATGCTGGCAAAGTAGGCATAAAACTCGCACTTGCCTGCCATAGCTCAGAAATACTTTCTAAAGAAGAATAAATCCCCACCTGCAATCCTGCTAAAAAAGCAACGCCTAACGCAGACGTTTCGATACAAACAGGTCGTTGCACTTCTACATTCAAAATATCCGCTAAAAATTGCAATAACCAATTATTAGCGACCATACCACCATCTACACGCAATACCGTAAAATCAGTTCCACTGTCTTTTTGCATCGCTTGCAATAAATCTTGGGTTTGATAACAAACGGATTCTAAACCCGCTCGAACAATATGTTCAATGCTGCTATTTCGCGTTAACCCGACAATAGCGCCACGCGCCTCAGGGTCCCAATACGGCGCGCCCAGCCCAGTAAATCCAGGAACAAGATACACACCTTCCGTATCTATGACTTTTCTTGCAAATGCTTCCGTTTCTGCCGCCGTCTTAATCAATTTTAAATTATCACGCAGCCATTTCACAATAACACCCGCAGAAAAAATACTGCCTTCCAATCCATACACCACGTTGCCATCTAAACGATAAGCAATCGTTGAGAGTAATTGATTCGTCGATTCAATTGCTTTAGAGCCGGTATTAAGCAACATAAAGCAACCCGTACCATAAGTGCTTTTTATCATGCCAGGACTAAAACACGCTTGTCCCACCGTCGCGGCTTGCTGATCACCT
>JBDTIZ010000219.1:0-11299 GCA_039936115.1 Gammaproteobacteria bacterium | reverse complement strand
ATTTCGAAGAAGTGGACAATGCCGATTCGCGATTGGAAACCGGCATTAGCTAGGTTTATGATTGAATTCGAAGGTAGAGTTTAATCAATGAGACGGCCGTTTACACAAAATATTTTTCATACTCTCTACCTGCCGTCGTCCCGTGGCGTGTCCGCGGGATCCAGTCAACTTGGCGTCTGCTTTGATTTGTAAAAAAGATAAATATGTGTCGATCTCTCAATTCAGCACCTTGATATGATCTGCAAATAATATTTTTTGGATCAAGGGCGAACCATAGCATTTTTAGCTTGAGTATTTCCTACCAGAGAAATTTGTGCTCTGATCGTTCCTTGAATCCAATTCTTCGTATTTATGTTCCCTGACTGGGCTGGGATTCACGTATTTAGTGGGGGCACTTTTTGTAACGAGAGGTGGCTGAACCTTAGGGAGTTCTTTATGCTCCAAATCTTCAAGTGTTGCTTGCTGTGACAGCTGGCTTTGAATTGTAATAGTTGTTCCACTGGGAATATTGCTTTTATTGTATTTTCGTTGTAATTTTTCAGCTCTCACTTTTTTCGCGGCATCTTTTTCAGCGATTTTAAGCGGTACTTGATTTTCCAGAAATTCAGTTGCATGCTTCATCGCTTCAAGAGCAATCTCTTCAGTATCTCCAACAACATTTTGCGATTGTTTGTCTTTAAGATCGATTAGTTGACTAGCGAGCTCCAAAATTGAATCAACTTTTGATAAGAGTATTTTACTAATTGCCTCGCGTAATTTTTTTTCTTGAAGTTCAGCTACTTTTTGTTTCTGTGTTTTGACATAACTATCTAAATCCTGCAAAGACAAAGATTCAATTTTAACGCCTTGTTTTTTTGCACGATCACCGACGCTCAAAAAATCCTGTCCTTCAAAAGCCGATAGTTTTTCGGTAATAGAAAAAGCTTCAATACGCATTTCAGTTTTTAGTTTTTCAGCAAAATCTCTGACGCTGTCATCAATGTCTTCTTGACTACAATCTTGCTGAGCAATTTGAGCAGTAAAGTGCTTTGCCATTGTTTCAATATTTAATTTCTCATTAGGTCTCTGATTATTAACCGCGATTATAAATAATTCTTCTAAATACTTCAGCCCTAACTCGACAGATATCTTGCGCTCAGCGATTCTTTCAGCGTCTGACTTGAATTTGTGTTTTAGTTTGCTAAACATTTTACATGCATTCCTTCTGTTTCGCCTTCTCTCTCACCCTCATTCTCACCCGTTTTAGAATTCAGTGGTGGCAAATGAGCGATCGTTGCAGCAAGTTGTTGTTCTTTTCCAATTACTTCAGTTTCGCCTTCAATAATGGCATCAACTTCAACATGTTCTGCGCCTAATTTTTTGAACAAATCTACCGAGTTATCATGTACATTTTTAATTTTTAAACCAGGCTCAATCTGTTCTATTGCATCCGGTTCTAGCTTTAACTTCACACCACGCTTCTTCGCATTACTAATAATCGCGCCCACTGAATCAGGTTCTTTAGGCCCATAAAAGTAATTACTGATTCGACTTGCCCATTTAGCTGGAAAATCAAACTTATGTAGGATGCCATAAATTGCAGTTCCAATTAAAATGGCAGCCCCGAAAGGTGCAAGAGGCGTTGCCAACAAAGCAGCGCCCACTAATGCAGATGCATTAAGAATAAAAAGATGAGTTTTTGATGCTAATTGACCATCTCGCTTTCGTTGGTAATTATCGACCTGATTAATATGTGCATCAAGTGTAATGATACCTGCGTACAATGTTGGATTTTGCTTGAGTAGGCTTTGATAGCGTTTCTCTTTTTCCATTAATTTTTTAGCATCAGGTCGCTTGCTGTTTGTGAGAGCAGCTATTTCTCTTTTTAAATTTATTAATGTCAAACACTTAGGATCGCTTGCTAGCTTTTGATAAAATTCATTTTTGTGATTTTCATGTTCATCACGTTCTTTTTTCCAACTACCTGTAGCTCGACTGATAATGGCAGCACTCATCACCCAAAAATCGCGAATCACTTCCATACTCGCAGAAATCGCGGCAAAAATCAGTGTGAGAGGTGGAACTAGAAATGTCACAACTGTTGTGGCGACAACCAGGCCAAAACCTGTAGCGCCGGTAATTTTTTTTACGCCCTTAGTATAATCACCCTCGTTTGACTTAGCAGTGACTGCAGATAGGATATTTTTAGCGCCGTTGACGACAGCACTGATTATGGGTACGGCAATTAATAACTGCCCCACAAAATAAGCAACACCAATGAATAAGTCAGTAGCACTGTCAGCGGTGTCTAAGGTTTTCTTGGCGGTTTCAATTTGGGCATCAATCTCAAGCTGACGTTGATGTTTTTCCATTTCTTTTTCAATGGTTTGCAGAAATAACGCATCTTCATCTGACAGCACATCTTCTGGCTTTTTCTTTGAGCTGAACATGTTTACTCCATCGTGAATGTAGTTTTATTAATAGTAGTATAAGCTTGATATATTAAGAGATTCTTAAGATGAAAAAACATATCTAATCTAGATGTAGAAGTTATTAAACCATTGATAATTAGTCAGAACTTGTTGAGTTTGCGCTAGGCAGAGCAAAAGCACCCTTTCCTTCCACAAAAAACGTGTGAGGAGAGGGTTGGGGAGAGGAGGGATTTTACCAAGCCGGATAAGTCAATTCCCACCAACGATAAATTTTATTATTCTTAATTTGATAAATCGCAATCACATCTTTTTCAACTTTATTGCCGTTTTTGTCAGTAGTCAAAATAGTGAATCGAGTAACCACTTTATCATTTTTAGAAAAAATATCGGCAAACGGTTTTTTGATTTCTATCCCTTTCATACTATTAAAAACTTGCCCAAGATGATCTTTAAATTCACCATAATTCATATGAGTTTCATTACTGATAAGTTCAAAATCAGGCGCAAAATAACTATCGACTTTAGCTAAATTCATTTTTTCAGAAACATCTGTATACATGTGTTCAACGAGAGCCACATTACCCTCTTCCGATGAAGTAGGTGTGGAACTCTGATGACATTTTCTGATTAGAAAAATTGCGAGTAGCAAAATAATTATAAAAATAATGACTTTTTTAAAATTAAGTTTCATAAAGTTCCTTTTATATTATTTAAAAGTTCGCCGTTTTTTGTAGGGGCGAACCTATGTGTTCGCCCTTGATAAACTTCGAACTAACGCCCACCGGGTGAACGCACAAGTTCGCCCCTACATTTTTAGTTCCGCTAAAAATTCCAGAAATTTTTTCTCATCCAGAATAGCAACACCAAGATCTTTTGCTTTCGTCAATTTCGAGCCTGCTTCCTCACCCGCAACAACATAACTGGTTTTAGCAGAAACACTTCCCGCCACTTTCGCACCTAAACTCTCTAATTTTTCTTTTGCATCATCGCGAGTAAAACTCGTTAAAGTACCGGTTAAAACAAATGTCTTTCCCGCTAATGGCAACTCACTGACTTTGACAATGATTTTTTCCCAATGAATACCTGCTGCAATTAATTTCTCTATCACGTTGATATTGTGGTTTTCTGCAAAAAAAGCAACGATATGTTGTGCGACGATTGGGCCTATATCAGACACCGTCTGCAATGATTCATCCGATGCAGAAATAATTGCTGATAAATCTCCGTAATGTAGCGCTAACTGTTTCGCAGTAGCCTCCCCTACATCACGTATACCTAACGCATAAATAAAACGAGCCAAGGTAGTTTTCTTACTTTTTTCTAATGCATCTAATAAATTCTGCGCTGATTTTTCAGCCATGCGCTCGAGATTCGCTAACTGATCCAGCGTCAGTGAAAATAAATCAGCAACACTTGAGATAAGATTGCAATCCACTAATTGTTCAACTAGCTTGTCACCTAGACCTTCAATATCCATTGCCCTACGCGCAGCAAAATGTTTGATTGCTTCTTTACGTTGCGCGGGACAAAACAATCCGCCAGTACAACGTGTAACAGCTTCGCCTTCGATTTGCTCGATTTTCGAATGACACACCGGACAATTTGGCGGTAAATGAATGCGTTTGGCATCCGCTGGACGTAGCTCGATGAGAGCACCCACGACTTCTGGAATCACATCACCCGCACGACGAACAACCACGGTATCGCCAATATAAATATTTTTACGTTGTACTTCATCCATATTGTGCAAGGTCGCATTACTAACCGTGACACCACCCACAAACACTGGGCGCAAACGCGCAACAGGTGTTAATGCGCCTGTTCGTCCTACTTGAAATTCAACGGATTCAACAATAGTTGTCACTTCTTCT
This sequence comes from Gammaproteobacteria bacterium, assembly GCA_039936115.1. Lineage (GTDB taxonomy): Bacteria > Pseudomonadota > Gammaproteobacteria > DSM-16500 > DSM-16500 > DATIJJ01. The sequence continues at coordinate 7,017 of JBDTIZ010000219.1, read as the reverse complement.
GCAGGAAATTTATGTGCAATCGCCCAACGTGGTGCGCGTGAAACAAAACCTAATTTGAGTTGTTGATCAATAGGATTCACTTTGTAAACCACGCCATCAATTTCATACGGCAATGATTCTCGCTTTTGACCGATACGCCGATAATATGCAAGACAACCCTCAATACCATTTACGACTTCACACTCTGCATTCACACGTAATCCCCATTTTTTTAACTGGGCTAAAATTTCATTGTGTGTATCAGGCATTGTGCCGTTTTCTACACCACCAATACCGTAACAAAAAATTTCCAACGGTCGCGATGCTGTGATTCGCGGATCAAGTTGACGTAGACTGCCAGAGGCTGCGTTACGAGGGTTGACGAAAATTTTTTCGTCTTTTTTCGTAGCACGTACATTTAATTCTTCAAAACCTTTTTTTGATATATAAACTTCGCCACGGACTTCCAAAATTTCAGGATAATTTTTCCCACGTAACTTCAGTGGGATCATTGATATAGTACGAATATTTTCAGTAACATCTTCGCCCTTCATGCCATCACCACGTGTTGTAGCACGTGTAAGCAATCCATTCTCATAACGAAGACTAACAGCTACCCCATCAAACTTTGGTTCACAGATATACTCAATCGTAGCTGATGCCTCCAAACGATCGTGAATACGCTGATCAAATGCTAGAACATCTTCATTATCAAATGCGTTTTCTAACGACAACATGGGAACAGTATGTGGAACTTCAGCAAATTCTTTTAAGGGTTGTGCGCCGACGCGCTGCGTCGGCGATTCAGATGTGACAAGGTCCGGATGATCCGACTCAATTTTTTTAAGTTGTTGATATAAATGATCATATTCTGCATCAGAAATACTGGGATCTTCCAATACATGGTAGCGATGAATGTGTTCGTTAATTACTTCGCGTAACTTATGGATCTGTTGTTTAATATCAGTTATTGACACGGTTATCATGGCTCATCGCTATCTTAGATTGAGTAATTTTTTGCGCATATTGCCACGCAAGCTTTTCATTCCATGGCGTTTGCGGATCTGCACATAACACGCCATCTAAATCATCTGTTAGTTGATTAGCTATATCCAACATTAATTTAAATGCATATTGTGGATCTGAAACTTGTCCAATATTAAGGAACAACATTAATCCGGTACATGAAAAATCACCCATGTTATTCAAGTCAAAATCACCTGGTTTATTTGCAGATGCAAGACTAAAGAGTGTCAGTTTTCCCATCGCAGTTGGCTGGTAGTAATGAAAAATATTCATTTCACCAAATTGCATACCTGAATTGGAAAGCGCTTGTAACAGTTCATATGACACAAAACGGTTACCTGTTTTAGCCATCACACTCAACACCAGTAAATTTTCTTGCGATGCCTGTGTATTTCGCTTAGCTGGAACAATACGTTGTGCAGCAACGTTTGCTCTAGTTCCGCCCGACGAAATTGAAGGAGCACGTTGCGCATCATTAGTTGCTCCCGGATCTGATGAGTAAACAATATTTTTATGCGCTGGATTAACCGTAGATACACTTGCAGGTTCATCAATATTCGTATCAGCATAAAATCCAATCACTCGCGCAGGCCTGACATTATCCTGATCAAATGCATTAGAATCTTCAATACTCATTGTAAATTCAGGCTCATCTATTTTGTCATTCAGTCCCGACATTTCCGCCGTACGAGCATCACGATTTTTATTCCAACCGTCATACAACATATATAACAAAACAATTGCTGCTGCGATTAATAGTCCAAGCTTTACGTAAACATCCATGTTAACTCCTATACTCCTGCTAAAGTCACTGCCTCTTCAACGTTTACACTTACCAAGCGGGATACGCCGGGTTCATGCATCGTCACGCCCATCAAATGTTGTCCCATTTCAATCGCCAGTTTGTTATGGCTGATAAAAATAAATTGTGTTTTAGCTGACATTGTTTTGACTAATTCACAAAAACGACCAATGTTCGCATCGTCTAACGGTGCATCTACTTCATCCAGTAAACAAAACGGTGCGGGATTTAATTGGAAGATTGAAAAAACTAACGCAATCGCAGTCATCGCTTTTTCGCCACCTGACAGCAAATGAATAGTGCTATTACGTTTGCCAGGCGGACACGCCATGACAGTAATGCCTGCATCCAATAAATTTTCACCGGTTAATTCCAGATACGCACGGCCACCACCAAAAATTTGCGGGAACAATTCCTGGAAGTGTTGATTCACTGTATCAAATGTTTCTTTGAAGCGTGCGCGCGTTTCTTTATCAATTTTCGCAATGGCGGTTTCGAGTGTAGTCAATCCTTCAGTCAAATCAGCAAACTGTTTATCCAGATAATCTTTTCGTTCTGAACACGATGCAAATTCTTCAATAGCAACTAAATTAATAGGCCCTAATCGCGTAATGCGTAAGGTAATTTGTTCTAGTTGTTGGTGACAACTCTCAGGTTCTGCATCTTCGGGCAAATCTTTTAGAATGTCTTCTAGCACCTGATTTGTTTCTTTTAACTGTTCGACAATCGCTTCTATTTTGACTTTTAAGCTTTGGCCTTCAAGACGAAGCGTTTCCAAGATATCACGCACTTTCGCAATTTCTCGCTCAATGCTAGTTCGACGATGCTCTAGATCACGTAGCTCATGTTCGAGACCATCAATCACGCTGCGCGCTTGATTTAATTCTTCTTCGATGTGCAAACGACGGCCTAATGCAGCTGCAAGCGTATTTTCTAATTCAAGCAATGGCTTGCCAATATGAAAATCTTTTTGCAACGACGCTTTGCGTTCTGTCAAAATAGTGAATTGGGTTTGCATTCGCACGACAGATTGTTGCAACGAACCTTGTTGCGATTTTGTGGTTTGCAAACGAATTTCAAGTTGGTGTTGCAACTCTTTTGTTTCATTAAGCGCTTGACGAGAACTGTGTAGCCGTTCGCGTTGCATATCACGCTCTTGCATCAAATTATCACGCCGACCAGAAAATTCTTCGAGTTGACTTAAGGCTTCTTGCCAGACAGTACGCGCTTTAGAAAGTTCATGCTGCGTTTGTTCATACTGCTCCGTGCAATCTTCCAATTCATCACGACATCTTTCTGCACGCACTTTTAATTCAGCCGCTCTTTCTTGCTTCATTTTACGTTGCGTATGGACTTCTGCAACTTCTGCGTGTGCTTGATTGACTTGTTTTTGTGATTCATCGCGCTCACGCTCTAAATCTCTTAAACGTTCGCGAATTTCGGTTAACGTGGATTCTAACTCTTCTTGTGTTTGTGCTAATTCGGCGATTTGCTTGCTTAATTGCTTTAATTCTTGCTCGCGCTGGAAAACACCTGCTGCTGGATTTTCTTCACGTGAAACGCGAAGCCATGCGGGACTTAACCAAACGCCATCACGTGTGATGACTGATTCATGCGGAGCTAATGTTTTGCATAATGCCAATGCATCATCTTGCGATTCCGCGACATATACGCCAGTCAAAAGTGAATTGAGTGACAATTTAGATTTGATTTTAGAAAGAAGCAATTCAGCATTGTGCTGGCCAGAAGATGTAGAAGCTCCTACTGCGAATACGTTAAGATTTCCTGTCTTCAATTCATCAAGCACATTGGTCACATCGGACAATGCATCAACACAAACCGCTTGTAGATTTGTTCCCAACACTTTTTCAACTGCTTGTTCCCAACCATTTGCCACTTCTATGCTTTGTGCCAAACGAGGTTGTTTATCCAGATTGTGTTTAGCAAGCCACTGCGTAATCGGATTATCACGCTGACCTAATGCCGTTTGTTGCAATGCTTCAAGCGACGCTTGCTGGCCACGCATGCGTTGAACCGTATTTCGCACTTGATCTAATTGCTGAGTGGTTTGTTGTTGGGTTGATTGCGTAGTTGTGATTTCTTTACGAATCTCAACCAGCTTTTGATTTTGATCTTCAGATCGTTCCGTCATTTCCGCCACTTGCTCTGCAAGTGATTCGATTTCTTGATCTAGTTCTGAAAAATTAATTTGCGCTTGTTCTTGCTCAAGCTGCATTTTGCGTTGTTTGATGGTTGCTAATCGTTGTTCTAAATGGGCAATACGTGTTTGCTCAACTTGGGCAGTCTGCGTTGTTTTAGCTTGTGATTGATTAAACTCATCCCAATTATTTTGCCACGCATGCATCGCCTCTTCTGCTGCATGATGCGCCTGGATAGCAGCAACTGCAGATGAATTGGTTTCACGTAATTTAGGTTCAAGTTGTTGTGATTCTTCAGTGAGCTCACTTAATTCAATTTGGATTTCTTCAAGATTTTCTTTAATAGTATTCCAATCATTTTCAACTTGATCGACATCTGCTTGCCATTGACGCTGACGTTCTGCAGTATGATGAATATCTTGTTCAATACGAGAAATTTCATTCCCTGCTGTGTAGTAACGACGTTGCACTTCTTGAAATGCCTCGCCCGCTAATCGATGATCATCACGTTTCTTATCAATGTTTAAATTGGTTTCGCCTAACTCAGCGTGTTTAGATTCAAGACTTGTCTCTTGCTGTTGGATTTGCAAAGTATATTGGACTAACTTGCCATCAAATTGACGCCATTGTGTTGCAAGCCATTGTGCACGTAAAACACGTTCTTCTTGTTTCAATACTTTAAATCTTTCAGCTGAATTGGCTTGACGTTTCAGGCTGCCTAACTGTTTGTCTAATTCGTTACGCACATCATCCAAACGCGCCATATTTTCTTTGGTATGTTGAATGCGATTTTCGGTTTCGCGACGACGCTCTTTGTATTTTGAAACGCCTGCCGCTTCTTCCATGTAATTGCGCATATCGTCAGGTTTAGCTTCAATCAGGCGGGAAATCATGTTTTGCCCAATGATTGAATAACTGCGAGGCCCAAGACCCGTACCTAAAAAGATATCGATAATATCCCGGCGTCGGCAACGTGTTCCATTTAAAAAGTAACTTGATTCACTATCACGATTAATGACACGACGAATGGAAATTTCTGCATAACTTGCATATTCACCGCTTAGACTGCCGTCTTGATTATCAAATATCAGTTCAACAGAGGCCTGGCCTACTGGCTTGCGTGCGCTTGAACCGTTAAAGATGACGTCGATTAGCGATTCACCACGCAAATATTTTGCGGAGCTTTCGCCCATAACCCAACAAACAGCATCAATAATATTCGATTTACCGCAACCATTTGGACCTACAATGGCAACCAAATTACTGGGCACGTGCACAGTCGTTGGGTCAACAAAGGATTTAAAACCGGAAAGTTTAATTTTCTTTAATTGCATAGTCTCATCACTTTAGTTAGTGAACGTCCCTGCGGAAAGCATCATTGATGCTTCATTCCTTCTTGCACCAGAAGTATATAGAAATTGGTTTATAGCCTCAATCGCTTAAATCGATTAAGCTAGTATATATGAGCGAAAATCAGCAAAACGATGATCAAAACCTCACAAATTCTTGGCTGCCTTATATTGTAGCCATTGCTGGCGTTTTAGTATCTATAATAGTCTGTTATTGCTTGATCGATAAAATCCCACCCATTCATGTCATTAATTCTATCGTTACTTCGTTTCCTTGGATCATTTTAGTCCTGGGTATTTCATTAGCGATGTTATTTGGGCTTGCCATTCGCTTATTTCAATTGACCAAACAGCGTAAAAAATCCTTTGAAATCATCAATGAAAATTTCAAAAAAGAGATCGCGGAACGTATTCATTCTGAAGAAACCAAACAAAAACTTGAAAAAGCCTTGCTGCAAGGACAAAAACTACAAGCCATTGGTACATTGGCCGGTGGAATTGCCCATGACTTTAATAATCTTCTTTATGCAATTATTGGTTATGTTGAAATGGCTAGGGAAGATGTTATTAAAGACACGCTAGTTCATAAAAATTTAGGTAAAGTATTGGACGCTTGTAAACGTGGACAAGATTTGATTTCACGCATTCTGGGATTCAGCCGTCGGCAACATCATGATTTTAAACCTATTTATATCAAAGAAACGGTCGAAGGGGTTCTGGGATTATTAAAACCAACGATTCCAGCCAGCGTCGTTATTCACTTCGATCCTATACATGATAAGTCTATTATTCTTGGAAATCAGACCCAGTTGCACCAAATTATGGTTAACCTGATCAATAATGCAGTAGATGCCATGGATGGTGAGGGTACTGTCACAATTAAGCTTAGTCATGTTCCGATCACGGATAAGATACTTAAGCAATTTCCCAACATTATTAAAGAACCTTATTGTAAAATCGAAGTAATCGATACAGGACATGGCATGGATCAAACAACAATGGCGCGCATCTTTGAGCCATTCTATACCACAAAAGAAGTGGGCAAAGGCACAGGGTTGGGACTAGCGACTGTCCATTCGATTATTAAAGAACATCAGGGTGAGATTTTAGTCGAAAGCAGACTAGGACATGGCACAAAATTTATTTTACTTTTACCCGAGCACAATGAGCTGAAGGAGAATGGCAATGGCAAAGATATTACTAGTGGAAGATGACGATCTCGTCAGAGACATGCTGGCACAAGTATTAACACGTGCTTCACATGAAGTTCAAAGTGCAACGAATGGTGAAGAAGCGACTGAAATGTTGAAAGATGGCGAACCTGACATCATGGTCACTGATATCATCATGCCAAAAAAAAGCGGAATCACGTTGATCTCCGAAGTTAAGAATAAACATCCCAATATGGAAATCATTGCAATCTCCGGCGGCGGTCGGTTGGATCCTACTGGCTATCTGGACTTATCAGAATCGTTGGGGGCGACTGTTTCGTTTGAAAAACCGATTGATAATGCGGCGTTGTTGATGGCGATTGATTTATTAGCGCATGGGAATAAGCATGAAGTGACATAGGGCGAGCCTATTTGTTTGCTCATTCTAGCCTCAGGGCTGACAGATCGATCTCTATTTTCTTTTTTTACAAATCAAAACAGACGTCAAGTTGACTGGATACCGCGGACAAGCCGCGGTACGACAGCATTAG
>JBDTIZ010000218.1:0-13994 GCA_039936115.1 Gammaproteobacteria bacterium | reverse complement strand
ATTTCGAAGAAGTGGACAATGCCGATTCGCGATTGGAAACCGGCATTAGCTAGGTTTATGATTGAATTCGAAGGTAGAGTTTAATCAATGAGACGGCCGTTTACACAAAATATTTTTCATACTCTCTCTGCTCTTCTATTAAGGCTCTTGAGTGGGATAATTAAATCTTTTCTTTGATAAGCAGTAATCTCTTTCTTGTGCTCTCTATGTGTTGTTCTTTTGCTTTATAATCAAACTGTGTATAAGGATAGAGTTTGTTATAAATATCGTTTATTTCTGTTTCTGTATAAATTTCGGCTTTTGTTTCATTGCACATTTGTGTAACAACTGATGCTGCGCTATGGTGGTTTATGACTCTAATATCATCGCTTTTTATTCTAACATCTTTAAGAACACATCTATTCGAAAAAACAATGACAGACCGTGTAGGCACATTTTTACCAATAAGATTTTTTAAGTGTTTTATGTGGGATGCATTCTGCATTATTGGATTATAAAAATGTTCTTTATGACAGCGACCTCGGCCTTGCGGTAGTGTTTGCGTCCAATTTTTTTGTGTTTCGTTACCAAAAATCCAACCACTATAATTTTTGCATTCAAATACAAATAAACCTTTTGAACATATCATAAGCACGTCAATTTCGGTTGTTTCACCATTTCTCTTTGTAATGAGAGCATTAAATAAGAATTTGCTACCATTATTTTCTAAATGACGTAAGCATTCATAAGTTAAGTACTCGGCATATTTACCTTTATCGTATTTAACAGACGAGTAGGAGTTCCTTGTTATTCTATAATAGGTCCCTTTTTTGTATTGCTCGTTTTTGCATATATGAGCAATAATAAAAAATATGATGGGTGCTAGGATAAAAAATATATCCATATTCAGTCTCGGTTTGGGATAAGCCTCCTTGGTTTATCGATTAAAAAATTATGCCGGTAGCATAAGTATTATAACTGTCTTGCTTGGGTCTATACCTTTTCGTTGGTTGCGCTCAGCTAAGCATTGTTGAGTAAATCGGTTTATTTTATGATGGGCCCACTAGGACTTGAACCTAGGACCAAAGGATTATGAGTTCCAAAAATACATGTTCTATTTACTTCTACGAACTTCTAATTAATTACAAAATCTCTGTTATTTCAGTATATTGATGCTTATAATGCATTCCAGTTTCTTCTAATCAATTCTATACAATCTTTCTACATGGCTTCTACATGAGATTGGAGGGGTAATGCGTCTCACCAAAGCGTTTATTGATAAAAAGGCAGTTACGCCTACAGATAAAGATCAGGTCTTTTACAGAGACGGCGAGTTAAAGGGTTTTGCTTTGCGAGTTACCGCAACCGGCGTTAAGAGCTTTGTTGTTGAAACAGTAATAGGTAATAAGGTGCGGCGAATGACATTGGGTCGTTATGGCGCACTAACTCCTGAGCAAGCGCGAACAGAGGCTAAGAAAATCTTGGGAAAAATTGCTTCTGGAGGCGACCCTGTTGCTGAGCGTAAACAAGCGAGAGCTAAATCGGTTACGCTGAAAGAAGTGTTTGATGAATATCTGAAAGTACGAAAGGGTTTAAAGCCTGTTACCGTTTCGGATTATAAGCGCGTTATGCAGGAATCATTTGTTAACTGGTTAAATAAACCTTTGCTGGATATTACCAAGGATTTAGTTGCAAAGCGTCATAGTAAAATTGGTGAAAGAAGTCAGGCAAGGGCGAATTTAAGCATGCGTGTGCTGCGTGCCCTGTTTAATTTTGCCATTGGCCAATATGAAGACTCGCACGGTAGAGCATTAATTACTGACAATCCTGTAAGGCGCTTGTCTCAGTCACGTGCGTGGTACCGCGTAGAGCGCCGCCAAAGCTTCATTAAGCCTCATGAGCTGTCACTTTGGCATGAGGGGGTGCAGAAGCTAGAAAACGAGATCCTGCGCGATTATTTGCTTGTGCTTATCTTTACAGGCCTGCGCAGACAGGAAGCTGCTCAGCTCAAGTGGAATCAAGTTGATTTGAAGGCGAGAACATTAACAATTATTGATACTAAAAATCATGAAATACATACGTTGCCAATTTCAGATTTTTTATTGGAGTTATTTATTAAGCGTAAGGAAAGTGTTTCTGGCGAATATATTTTTCCTGGCAGTGGCGCTGGCGGTTATATTGTTGAGCCGCGCAAACAAATGGAAAAAGTAATTAAAACGTCTGGGATTCATTTTATTATTCATGATTTACGCCGTACATTTATTACTATTGCTGAGAGTCTTGATATTTCTGCTTATGCTGTTAAACGATTAGCTAACCACAAGATGAATCAAGATATCACTTCTGGCTACATCATTACGGATGTAGAACGGTTGCGTAAACCTATGCAACAAATTACTGATTATTTGTTGAAGTGCATGGGGGTGATTAATTCCGCCGATATCATGACGATCCAGCAATTTAAAAAAGGAGTTATCAATGAGTAAGCAGCTTAAGGAAAATAAAGATACTTTGCACCTTGATAACGAGTATCTTGCCTTTGTTAGTAGCATTAAAAGTCGTTTGAAAACAGCACAGCTTCGTGCAGCTAGCGCAGTAAATACCGAAGTCCTTGGGTTTTACTGGGGTTTAGGTAAGGATATTTTAGATATGCAAGCGTCTAAAAAACATTGGGGTACGAAGTTCTTAGACCAGCTTTCACATGATTTGCAGACGGCAAACCCAGAGATGTCTGGCCTCTCCAAGAGAAGCTTAGAATATATGCGTCTACTGGCTACTGTATATCCTGAGCAACAGCAATTTACGCAGCAGCCTGCTGCGCAATTGCCTTGGTCGCATATTCAGCTGTTACTAGATAAATTTAAAAATGACGCATCTCAACGGGAATGGTATGCCAAAGAAGCCATAACGAATGGTTGGTCACGCCCGACATTAAATACACACATTAAAAGTGATCTTTATGAGCGGCAAGCTATTGACGGGGTAAAAGTATCTAATTATCAGAAATTACTACCTTCCCCTCAATCGGATTTAGCTCATGATATGTTGAAGAACCCTTATAATTTTGATTTTCTCACGATATCAAAAGAAGCGCATGAGCGTGACATTGAGAATGGGTTAGTTAACCATATTCGCAATTTTTTATTGGAACTTGGCGCAGGTTTTGCATTTGTAGGCACTCAAGTACCACTCGTTGTGGATGGTGAAGAATATTTCATAGATGTTTTATTTTATCACTTGAAATTACGATGCTATGTAGTTATTGAGCTTAAAGCGAAAAAATTCAAACCCGCAGATTTAGGCCAGCTAAGTTTTTATTTAACAGCAGTAAATGAACAGCTGTGCCATCCGCAAGATAATCCGACCATTGGTATATTGCTATGTGAGTCACGGAGCAAGATTGTTGCAGAATATGCATTAAGACAAATTAGCGCGCCGATTGGTGTTTCAGAATATACATTATCGAGAGCGCTTCCAAAGGAGTTTAAATCGAGTCTGCCAACAATTGAGGAAATTGAGATAGGACTCAATCAGGTTAATGATGTAGAAAGTAACAATAAATCATAGAGTTATAATTACGCAGCAAGCTGCTGCGTGACTTGATAATTAACAGATTTTCCAATGAAGAAAGTGATTATTTTTAAAGGGTAAATATGATTCAAGAAAAAAAACATTTCGTAGCGTATTTAGATGTATTGGGGTTTGGAAATTTTAATGAAAAAAATCCACAAAGCGAGGTAATTAAATGGATTAATTTTTTTTCATTACAAGCCCAGATAGCAATAGCGTATACGAGCGTAGCAAGGGTGAATGAAGGTATACAAGATGAGCATAAAGCCAAGCCGTACAAATTGCATGTAAAAGAAGATGGTGTACAGGTGGCGGTTCCTGATTTGGATAGAGCAAAAATTAATTCACTCATTATGTTTGACTCAATTGTTTTTTGGACACCAGATGATAAAGAGGAAGATTTGAAAGATCTTCTTTATGCCGTGGCACTTTTTATGCGAACACAGCTTTCTATAGGATTTCCTGCACGTGGAGCTATCGCGCATGGAGAGTTTAGCTTTTCAGGTGGGCCTGTTCATTCAAGTTCGATTGTTCAACATTTTATTTTGGCCTCTAAAGCTCAAGCTCTTGCACGAAAGTTAGAGGGGCAGCAAGAGTGGGTTGGCTGCGCATTACATGAGACGGTTATTGATAGGTGTGTGGAATTATCACTTTCTTTGCAAGAATTAGAAAATTCAAAGAGAATCATTAAGTATTCTGTTCCATTCAAAAAGCAAATTGAGCCTAACGGATATCGTGAAATGTACGCGCTTATTTTCGCGGGGCAGACAGAACAGTTTATTCCTGAACGAAAGATATTAGATATTTATACAGTAATTAAAGAATCATTTGAGCAGCATGGTAAAGAAGCTGGTCCAAGGGAGATTGAGAAAATCAATAATACCGCAAAATTTATAAATGATGTCTTTCCGGTTGTGAAAGAAAAAGAAGGCCAGCATATTGATTAAAACGACTTGCAAATAAAAATAACTGTTTGTAACATGTGGTGATAATAGCAGTATCTTATTTGATATTGTTATTAAACCGCTGAATGGGTCCGCGGTAATCCTTCTGGAAGCCCTGTCACGTTTAGCTAAGTTTGTCGGTTAAAAACTTAGGCGCTGAATAGGTCCGCGCTGATCGAAAGAAGCCTTGTCATGGTTAATACGATTCCAGCAAAAAATCGTAGCGCTGAATGGGTCCGCGTTAAAATCCGCAATTGGTGAAGCCCTGTCACGGAATTCGACACCGGTGAATAAGTCGTAAATAGGATTTGTTTGAGTTTTCTCAAACTTGTTGCTGTTTAACTTAAATCGGAGTCACCGGACATGGATAATTCCGCCGTTGCCAGAATTTCAACATCTAAAAAGAAAGCACTTACTTCATCTGAAAAAGCTGCGTTTTCACAGCATTTTTGGGATGCTCCTTTAGACGCATTATTTGATCAAAAAACTGTTGCTGTCATTACAAGCCACTCAACAAGCTGGTGTGAAAACATGCGCTGGAAGGGTGGTGGTATTCCTTATCTGAAATTTGCCCATAAATGTCTTTATCGTAAACGTGATGTGCTTGCATGGTTAGAGAAGCAGCAAATAGTTACAGCAACTTGCCAATATAAGTCAGGGTGACGTGCTATGAGCAAAAGCAAACAGCTAAAACGAAACAAAGGCACAGGGAGATTTTTAGGATTGCCACATGCGTTGCTGAGCCATCCTGATTATCTAACTTTGAAACCGCGCGCTGTGAAATTGTTAATTGATATTGGCTATCAATACAATGGACGCAACAATGGCGATCTATGTGTTGCTTTCTCAATAATGAAAAAACGCGGCTGGACATCAAACGATCAACTTACTAAAGCTAAAAAGGAGCTACTTAAAACAGACTTTATACGCATCACACGCCTTGGATTTAGAAAGCGTCCGATGCTTTATGCGCTAAGTTGGTTAGGAGTAGATGAATGTGGTGGAAAGTTAGATTTTGGTGCGGTTAAAACGCTGCCTCGGAGTTTGCGAATTATTTAATTTTCTGCACCTAATTACGGTCTAAATAAATCAAATTAAGGCCGTAATATGGTGCATAAAAAAGCCGAGGGTGATTTTTTAAGCCGTGTAGCGGTTCATATAAAAGGGATTTGAAATTTTTACTGCACCGCCATACGGCCTCCTTTATATATATTTACCATATAGCATAGATGTGAATTGTGGGGGCAAGTGTTTGTGATTACGCCAATAAATAAATGGAAATAAAAGGAGGGAGTCATGCCAAAGATCATGTGTGGTGAAGTTCGTAATCCTCATGGCAGACCTAAGGGAACAGGTTATCGTCAGAAACTATTTAATGCTTTAGTGGTGCCACATAGCAGTGAACTAATAGCAACAGCTATTGAATTGGCTAGAAATGGCAATACACAAATGTTGTCATTCTTGCTCACTAGAATATTACCCGTCCCACCCAGTGATGAGCCTATACCAGAGTGCGAGTTAACTGGTACGTTATCTGAGCAAGGAGAAAAGGTAATTGCCTTGATAACATCTAGCCGATTATCACTAGTTGAGGGGCGGTCATTACTTCATGCCTTATCACTACAGGCAAAGCTAATTGAAACAGATGAGCTGGATAGACGGTTGAAGCTGCTTGAGGGGCGTCGAACATGAAACGGATAGAATCAAGAATAGTTAAACTCGAGAAAATTAATTGTATTGATAGATTTTTGGTTGTAATTCCGGAAAAGGGTGAAAGTAGAGAAAAGGCTATTAAAAGATCGCTATATCAGCAAGGTTTTCATGAACCCAAACCCAGTAGTTCCCCGTTTATGATTTATTTGAATTTGCGTGGCTTTGCTAGCGCATAGTGTATTTGAGTTAGTGTCTTATTGTCTAGGATGTTACCATTTGCACAATTGCATGATGGGCTATCTATGATGATCAAATTATTTTCAAATAAATGTAGAAAAATACTCCACGAGTCTAGGCGAAAAATTCTGCTATGGAATATGGAGCTGATAAAAACAAAGGCATTTAATCAGACTTTAGTTTTTATATTTTCAATAGCTCGAATTTTAGATGTAGCTAGAATCTCTATATTCTCGCTATTGCTGCTTTGTATTGTAATTCTATTTATCTCAACTAGTTTTTTATGCAACGACTCAATTACCGGTATAATTGCTGCAATAATTGGTACGGTTTTGGCTTTAGTTTTCACTCTGTCAGTTATCCCAATTCAAAAAGCAGTTACCGATTGGTCAGCTTCTATATCTAGGCTATACATTAAAGACAAGGGTGTTGCATGGGCATTTATTTTAATATCGTTGCTTCTGGTTTGTACGTTGCTACTTCCAAATAAAAATCACATTTCCCCTGCGCTAAGTATTTTTTTTCTAGCGGTCTCTCTTGATATTGTAAGATGGTATTACATTCATATCTGTCGATTATTAGATCCTAATGTTGCAATCAAGAAGCTTGAAATTGAGATTATTGCGTCAATTAATAAATACAGGCGTATTGTCGAAAAGACGGCTGCACGATTTAGGCTGATTGTACCGTATGAAAAAACTGCCGAAGTTGATCGGGCATCTATCGAAAAAGTTGTTTATGCTCAGACCTCAAATTATATTAGTCGAATAAAATTAGATTTAGACTCGATTGCGGAATTTTCTCTTAAAGCGTTGGCAAATAATGATTCAATTTTGGTCGGGGTATCTTTAAGTTCGATATCAAAAGTAATTGAATTTTATGCAAGTATTAGAAAAGATAATCTGTTTTTTAATAGATCACCCGATACACTATTTTTGGTACAAGAAACCGATGCAGATAGCTTATTTAATCATGCCTATGATTTGTTAAAGAAGGTGGGATTGGCTGCTGTTTCAAAGCCTGATGAAAGTGTTTGTGAGTCAGTTTTTAAAGAGTTTTGCGTAATTGCTGAATACATATCATCGTTAAATGATGAGACTTCATTTATGGTAAGCCCGCTCCTCTCATACATGCGTGATGTTGTTTTAGCATGCATACAAAAAAGAATGTTCGATGCACCGTATAGTGCTGGCTTAAAGCTTTGCAGATTAGCGAATAATATACCTGAAAGTGCAAGATATGAGAGTACGTATCAACCTATTATGGAATTGTTACAAAGTATAATGCTGTATTACATTGTTTTAGAAAAATCTGTGATTACAAATGAGTTAAGCAAATCAATTTCAGTATTTTTAATGAATTTATACAATAAATCTTACTGGCAATTTAATGATGTTTTGAAAATTATATTAGGTATGTACAGTACCATTGTGTACTCGGTACTTAAAATAGGAAAAGAAGGTTTTCAAGGGCTGGTATTTCAAACTGCAATTACTAATGGGTATGCAACAATTTCAGAGCGGTCCTTATGCCGTTTGGTACTGCTAATTGCAGAAGCTGATGTTGAGAAGCAAGCTGGTGCTGGAGACGATCCTAAAAATCGAAATGATATGAGAGATGTTCTAGGTGTGGCAGAGCTTCTTACTGATCATTTTAGAGAGCTAGCAAAGGATAGCGACTTTGGTTCAAATAGAATGTTGCGTGATATTTTGGAGTGTATGTTTGATACTTTAAAAGTTTTCGTTTGGTATGCAGCCATGCAAGATGAAGATAATCGCGACATTATAGTTAAAAAAATGATTACTCCATTCTTTTGGATTATACCTTCGTACTTTGCGGACAAGAAAAATATTGATGCTGATTTTGAAAGACAGGCTACCAATGCAATAGCGCATGTGGCGCTCATTTGTGTGGGGTTTGAATGGAATAGGCATGATATTTTTGAATCAGCATCTAAAGTGATAAGAAAAATAATAGATAACCATTGTAGGGTGATTGGGGTCGGTAATGGTTATAGTGTTGTATATTTTTTAGAGATTTTGTGGCGATTAAGATTTGTTGCTGAAAAATATGGTATGACGGCAGTCATGGGTAGTATAGATCAATTGATTGTCGGGAGGCCGGACTCAATTACAGAAGAAAACTGGAATTGGTGTCAGGAGCATTTAGAGAAGAAAAAAAGCAACTTGTTAAGGTATATTGATGAAGATGATAGTCGTTTTCCGCATGCAATTGACTCTTCACTTGATGCATTTATGGATGCTTTAAGAAGTAGAATTTAATTTGAAAACTTCTTAGTGTGGGGTGTCTTAAGTTGCTTCAGCGGCGGCAGTAGCTCATACAGTTCAACCTTGAGTGTTAAAGCAATTTGAATTAAATTTTGAATCGAGATGTTTTGCTCGCCTCTTTCTAGGCGTCCTAGGTAGCTACGCGCCAAGTTAGCTTCGGCCGCAAAGTCTTCTTGAGAGAAACCTTTTGCTTTTCGGGCTTCTCTTATCTTTTTGCCTATTTTCACTAGATTTGGGTGTCTGCTTTCCATCTAAACAGGTTAAGTTCTTCACCCCTAATAGAGCCACGCCCAATAAGTGCCATTTTCTCTTGCGTTAAATGGTCAACTCTGTATCATACATTGTTATTTTACAGGTTAATTGAACATGCAGGGAGGTGGAAGCGGCTCAAACTTGAGGTAATGAATATGAAAAAAATACTGTTTACTGGTTCTATGATTGCGATAACAATTATTTCAAGTCTATGGCTTATCGGCAAAGACGTAAGGCATGCTGTTAACCCAAGTAATAATCAAAGCGTCAATGTTAATCCTGAATACGCTATGGGGACTTACTCATACATTCTTGCACAAGAGGCAAATAGTGGTGACTCGGATTCGCAAAATACTCTCGCAAAAATGTATATGCTTGGCGTTAATATTCGTCCAAACAAACAACGTGCTGCTTATTGGTTTGAAAAAGCTGCAATCAATGGGAATGAAGCCGCAACAGTTATATTGGCGACTGCTTACTTATATGGTGGTGCAACATTGGGTATACAGAAAAATCCTATAAAGGGTGTCTATTGGACAAAAAAGGTCGCTTTGTGTAAGTCAGAAGAAAGGGATACACGTATTTTAGCTAGTAAAATATTAGGCGATATGTATTCCCTAGGTGTTGAAATACCTAAAAATCTAAATGAAGCATCTCGTTGGTATAAATCGGCGTTAACACTTAAAAATGAAAATGGTGGATAGTGAAATTTAGAGAGTCAAAATTTGCTTCAATAAGCATTTAGGAAATCGATGTATTATTTTTCATCTAGGTCGATCTTATTTTCTTTGCTGTAATGTCTGAGTCTTTGTTTTGTGTCTTCGAGAATTATTCGTTCAGCTTCCTCTGCCGTAGAATAAATTTTGATTGTTTCAAATCCTTCATTCCAATCTGATGCAGCATTCTTGAATGGTATTCTGGCAATGCCCACGTATGTATCACCGCTACCTGATGCCCAATATTTAATTAGGAAGGGACCAAATTGAAGTTCTTTGGATTCGGTGGGTTTCGTTGAGTCCATATTTTTCCTCAGTGAAGCCTTATTATATCCCCAATTTGCTATTTTTGGGTGGTGATCATTCTACATTGCTTCTACATGAGATTTGCCCCAATTTGGGCATGACTTGTAACCGATTGATTCTATTAATGGGCCCACTAGGACTTGAACCTAGGACCAAAGGATTATGAGTCCTGCCGAGTAACCATTTATTAGTGTTGATTGCCATTCTTATTATCCATGAAAATCAATATAAAACAATAAGATATAAGTGTTGCCCAATTTACAGTGTTGATTTATATTCCGCAATATATAGCAAATGCGGTTACAAATCGGTTACAAATTTGGGGTGAGCTTGAGTATGTCAAAGGTCAAATTAACGGCGGGAAGAATAGAAAGGTTTCAATGTGAAGGCGGAAAGAGCCAGTCTTTCCTATGGTGCGTAGAGGTTCCAGGGTTGGGTGTGCGTGCAACCCCTGGCTCAAAAGAAAAGCGATATATTTTTCAGTCGAAGGTTAAGACACGGTCAATGCGTGTAACGATTGGCAAGGTTAGTGCTTGGAGTATTCCTGAGGCGCAAATGGAGGCGCGTCGTTTGCAAATTTCAATAGACCAAGGTGATGACCCCAGATTGGTTAAGGAAAACGAAGAAAACGCAAAAGTACAAAGGGTGCTGGCCTTAAAAGAGCAGGAGACGAGAGAATCCATAACATTGGGGGCTGCTTGGGCTGAATATGTTGCGGAACGAAAGCCACATTGGTCTCGGTTGCATTTGCATGACCATGTTAGGGCAATGCAAGCTGGTGGTGAGAAGCGTATTAGAAGTAATAAACCTTTTACTGAGCCAGGGATTCTTGCATCTCTTGCTTCTACTAGGCTTGTTTGTATAGCTCCTGAAATGGTTGAGGAATGGTCAAAACGTGAAGCCATAAGAAGACCAACGCAAGCGCGTCTTGCTCTGCGATTATTGAAAGCATTTTTATTTTGGTGCTTACGGCATCCTACTTATAAAGCAATAATCAAAGAGAATCCTGCTCAGAGTAAAAAAGCTCGAGAATACCTTGGTAAACCTAAACCAAAAAACGATGTATTGCAGCGCGAACAATTACCTGCATGGTTTACAGCAGTAAAACAAATTGGGAATCAAATCATCAGTGCCTACTTGCAAACATTGTTACTTATCGGTTCTCGCCGTGAAGAATTGGCAGCGTTGCGTTGGGAGGACATAGATTTTCAATGGAATAGCATAACAATTCACGACAAGGTAGAAGGAGTGCGAATTATTCCGCTGACACCGTATGTAGCTCACTTACTTTCTGCATTACCTCGGCGCAATCAGTGGGTATTCTCTAGCGCAACCTCTGAATCTGGTCGCTTAGCGGACCCACGAATTGCACACAACAAAGCATGTGCTATTGCTGGATTAGAGCTTACTTTGCACGGGCTCAGACGTAGTTTTGCGTCACTCTGTGAGTGGATAGAAACACCAACGGGTATTGCAGCGCAAATCCAAGGACACAAGCCGCAAGGGGTTCGTGAAAAAAATTATATTCGCCGACCATTAGATTTATTACGTAAATGGCATGAAAAGATTGAAGAGTGGCTATTACAAGAAGGTAAGGTTGAATTTAAATATGAAAAAAACAAGTTAAGGGTGGTTAGCAATGGATAAGTGCCGGGATATAAATTCACTCAAGGAACTAAAGAACCGGCTTAAGAATATAAATAATTTTGATTTTAATATAAGCGCTATGCAAAAGGTGCTTGTATTGCATGAATATGCTGCTGTGTTTGTTAATCAATTTAAAGTCAGTCTAAAGAAAGTATATGACACACCAGAGCATCATTTGTCGGAGCAAATGCGTTTTGAGAAGGACCCGCTCTACCTATGGTTAAATGAACAAGTTAATTTTAGAAAGGCAAAGTTGAGATTAATGAAAGCAGGTGTGTTGGCCGACTTAAATAAACTTTCTTTTGCATTACCGATAGAATGTTTCAAACAATACAGCCTTGAGTATATTTTTAGTTTGATGATTTGTTTTTTAGCTGATAGCCCACCTTTAGAAGATGCTATTGTTGTGCCAGTGGAACAGAGGAGGCTTGTAGAAAAGCATGAGGAAGATTTAACTCTTATGGCTAGAGGTTTTGAGCTCTCAGGGGAAAAGCATTTGTTTCTTTATTTAGTAGAGCGCTTGAAACAAAGTAATGGGAGTGTGTTTGATGCTGGAACAAGGCGTTATCCGCCTGCTCGTTTGTTTATGACAAAGAGATTGGTAGAGTTGACGCATGAATTTTTGCAATGCGAGGCGCTTACAGAAAATCTAATCACAAGCATTGTCTTGGATATTAGCGGCGTTTTTTTTGACGCAATGAAATCAACCGAGGCAAAAAAATTCATTAAAACTGTAATTGATTCTACAAATCGTAGCCGGTGGTTTTTAGACCAAAAAGTGATTGATTTGATAAATAACTAGCTGCTACATACAGTTTTGCGGCAAAACACCCAAAAATTCGATAGTTTTGCCGGTTATTCAAATTAAATGCCTGAAGTCATGCTTAGCCCACTTCAACAAAGATAAGGGTTTAATCATGAAAAGTAATACAGTTCAATTCGCACCTCTTGAACAGGAAGCTCGTTCAGCAATTCCCACTGATGCAGCTGCATTTTACCTTTGTAAAAAAGCGCAAACTTTACGTGTTTGGGCGTGTACAGAGGCTGGCCCGATACGACCAATAAGAGTGAATGGCCGATTACTTTGGTCTGTTTCAGCAATCCGTAAACTGCTGGAAGGGGGTGCGTGATGAGTAGAGCGAATAAGACCCGTTATCGCCGCCAAGCATCAAACGGGTCTAAGCAAATGTCATTTCTGCCGGAACCGGATTTTAACCCAAAATTACCATCAAAGAATACGCTTTCTTTTCAAGCTCTATATTTGATGCTGCAAGGCAGGAAAATTTCTCATTTAGACTTTCAAAGTGAGACTCACTCATATCGTTTGGCGGTGTTTATTGATGACCTAAATAAATTAGGCTGGCCAATTCAGAAAGAGGATATCAAGTGTTCTATGGGGAAAAAATCAAAGATACGCAATATGCGTTTGTATTTCCTGGATAGAAAAATCATTGCTAAATCTAAAAAGATTTTAGGGGGTGCGCATGTCTGAAAATGAACGCGCGCGTTCTGCACTTAAGCACCTTGAGTCTGGATGTTGTCGTGAAGAGTGGGTGCGTATTGGAATGGCTGTTAAATCAGCAAAGTTATCATTTAATGATTTTCATGAGTGGAGTAAAAATGGAGTCAATTATAAAGGAGAAAAAGACTGTAAAAGTGTGTGGTGTTCATTCAAGGAAGCTGGTGACATAACACAAGCGACGTTATTTGATTATGCGAAAAAAAATGGCTGGATTGACTCAAAATTTAACAAAGGAATTGAGCTTCCATGCAATAACTTATCTGCCAAATATGATGCAAAGCAAGCAAATGAAAAACCTCGTTCAGATGTGCTGCATGTGTGGGAAAAGTGCTTACCCGTATCTGTTGAGCATGAGTATATTATACAAAAACAAGGGAAATCAGACGGTCTACGTTATTACCCTATAGACCAACAACAGTTATTAATATGTGGAACCAATGTGGCAAATTATTTAGTAGTACCTTGTTGGAATAAAGGTATTATTCAAACGCTTCAATTCATTGCGCCAATAGGGGGTAAAAAATTAAATTTACCAAACGCATCTTTTGGTGAGGGTTATTTTATCGTAGGCGAAATAAAAAATCAGATTTACATTTGTGAGGGAATTAGTCAGGCATGGGCGATTAATTTTGCCACTGGTTGTGCTGCGGTTGTTTGTTTTGGTGCAGGCAGGATGGCTAAAGTCGCTAAGATTTTAAAAACAGAATACTTTGGCGCGATACTCATATTAGTGCCAGATAGAGGTAGGGAAATATACGTTGCAGAGGATGCAAAAAAACTCGGCGTATGCTGGGTTGAGTTGCCTGAGGATAAACCTAGTAATTATGATGTTAGCGATTATTCAAAAGATTTTGGTAGTTCCAATTTAGGTCTTTTATTA
>JBDTIZ010000217.1:0-13834 GCA_039936115.1 Gammaproteobacteria bacterium | reverse complement strand
ATTTCGAAGAAGTGGACAATGCCGATTCGCGATTGGAAACCGGCATTAGCTAGGTTTATGATTGAATTCGAAGGTAGAGTTTAATCAATGAGACGGCCGTTTACACAAAATATTTTTCATACTCTCTGTTGCAGGTGTATAATATGCGCATTGATATAATTTTAGTGGTTTTTCTTCATAATAAGATTTCATTAAGAGGTGAAAACTGAGACCCGAGATGCCAATATCAATATTAGATAAGTGAGTTAGATGTGGCGAAGTAGATTTTCCGTCAGGAATAAGTTTGCTTTGGACTACTTCGCAACTCAATGCTGCATGCGATTTTATTAAGTCATGTCCTAAACGCATAAACTTTGGAATTTTGTCATCATCCGTAATATCTTGCACTAAGCACGCATTACTAGCGGCAATGCTTAGAGCAGTTGTTCTTTTATCGCCTTCATGTAATGCATTGGTAGAGCTGCTAAATGTTCTTGAACACACCATTTTGGGAGCATGAACCCCCGGATCTTCTTGGCTTAGAAAATGATTGGCAAAAAGAATAGCGTTACCACCGTACGAGTGACCAATGACAAGTAAATTTTTCATTCCATATTTATCGCTACTCTCTTTGATGAGCGCAGCTAGCATTTTGCCATCATCAGAATAATCATATGACGTGAATTCATCTTCTTGTTTGTTGTCACTTTGCGTCATTCTCCCTACATAATCCATTGAAACCAAGTGGATGTTATTATTAGGATGAAAGAGCTCAAAGTCATGAAATATTCTTTTTAAAGCTTCGTAATGACCCGCAATCGTGCCTTTATTTCCCATGGCATAAACAATAACTAAATCAGTTTTGTCTTTATCTTGTTGATTACTGTCTATCCGATAAGCAGTATATTTATCTTTTGCTACAGGAAATTGACTGACTTTTATCTTCGGGTCAGATTCATCTCTTCCATTATTTTTTACAATACTATCAATCTGTGCTTGCGCTTCTTGAAGTGTGGGATATTCGCTGGTAATTGATGGGCGAATAATGGGTTCTAGATAGCCACGTTTAGATTTCATGATATCTGCCTGCAAGTTACTATCTACTTATTATTATAGCTTAATTTCACAGATAGAATTCATATCATAAAAGCGGGCGTAGAATATAATTGATGTTAATCAATCGGTTCGCATTCACAATTATTGCTTTTTTAAATTGATTGACGGCGTTTCAAAAGGTTTATTTGGATCGCCAAATTGCATTTCGAGTGTCTTAATTGGTAATTCTTTTTCATTGTGTTTTGAAGGTGATACAGCCGATGCGTTTATTGGATTAACAGTTTCAGGTGATTTAGGAGCTGAGCCAGGTTGAGATAATGTATCAGCTGCCGCTCGTTTGGCTTCAGATATTTTAGGCACTGCTGCATTTATACCACTGTAAATTACACTTGTACTTGAGCTTTGTGTCGCTTGAGTCGGAAATCCACGACCGTCCAGTGTAAGGCGGATAAGTTCTAATTCAAGTGATTTGATATGCTTATTAATAAGAGTAGTGAAATCGCCTTTGGAGGTATTTTTTCCTGCATGTTCTGATTCTAATTCATTTTTAACATCTTTAAGCATGAATAAAACTTTTTGTGCCGCATCGTATTGAAAACTTTGTATAAATGTAGGATTGCTATATGGGTAGTCAAACTCTTTTATTTTATTCATTATAGAATCACGCCAGGTCTTGCGTTGCTCTTTTTTAGGTTTTTTCATCCATGCACTAGGTGAGTATCGATCAAAATCCGTTTTACATTTATCGACTAATTTTCTAAGCGTGCTTAGTCCCTCGTAAGTAAAATGAATAGGCCGTGGTGTGATGAGCGTTGATAAATGTTCAGCAGTCAGTTGTTGTCTTGCTTCGAGCGCTACAATATATTGGGGTAAAAGGGTCTGCGTTTGTGCTAAACGTTTTGCTGGATTGGCATCTAACAAATTATTATTATTGAGTGCTACGATGGCTTCACATACGTCAGGATTACATGAAAATACATAATCTTTGAATGTTTTTACCTGCGACTCTGGGTTGCCTTCTATAATAACAGTTTCTTTAATTTTATTTTTTTCTTCATCTAATAAAAATTCATTACGTCGATTTTTTTTATAGGGAGTAACATCGATTAGATTACCTTCCTTATCTTTTTCAAATTTAGTTTCAACTTCTACTATCGTGAAGTGTGGAACATAAGTTTGACCGATTGGAGTATCCCAAAGTCCCGCAGCCAAAAGAAATATTTTAGCTTTGTCTTCCATAATCGAATTGAATAGTCTAGTTGTAAGGATGGGTGCACCAAAATCAAGATGAGCATCACTGCGTGTAGCTATGAGATCCGCAGTTTTAGAACAGGCTTCAGACAATGCGGTGAAGAAACTTATATTTTCATCTGTACTAGGCCTAACTGCTGCATCAATATGCTGCATTCTCTGTAGAAAACGATTAATAGGTTGAATAGTCCAATTCAATTCAGGCAGAACGAGGCCGACTTCACTTAACATTTCCTCGAAACAAAATTCTACGCCAGCAATAGGCGACATTTCTCTTAAATCCAGTTTTTTCCCCACATTTTTTGTGCTTAATTTATGTAGATGATGTTCCTTATATTTGAGAGGATTCCGAGCCCCGAGAATTGCTGCAAACAAGGGAGTCATTGAGTAAATATCTGACTTAACACTCGTATTACCCTGGTAGGCTTCCGGGCTCATATATCTCATATATAAAGAAGTTCCTTCTATGTGATGATCATGTTTAAAAACAGCAGAATCATGAAAATCTGGATCTGTTAAAGATGATCCGGTGTCAATCACACTCACATCAAAAAAAATCACATCACTAGATTCATGTGGAAGTATTTTAAAATTAGCACCTTTCAGATCTCTATGGATTACAGTGTTGCCTGTGAGTGGTGTGTTATGATGAAAAGTATTTAAACTCCACGCCATTTCTCGAATTAGATTAATTCGTGTTTGGAAGGATGCATTCTTTATAAAATCCTGTATGTATTTATCATTATCAGTAGTATGGTGATGAGGGTGTATGATATTTAATTCATATCCTGGAATATATTCCATTACGATAAAAAAAATGGCAGGCGATTCTTGCAATTTTACCGGACGTTCTGCCTTGTAAAAGTTGTTAAAAATTTCCATTTCTTTTTCAATTTTTTCTTCAGTCTCTCTCAAATCATTTATTTTTGTTGATTTATGTTGAATGATCTTTATTGCAAATCGCATTACTTCTTCAACCTGCTTTTTCTGAGAATTACTTTTTAGCCTTCTTAAATCATTTTTTGTGATATTAAGAGCATAGGCTTCATGCACAGTACCAAAACCACCTTTCCCAATCGCAGGAAATTCTCGGTCAACTAAATAAAATCTTTCTTGAGGATTATTTTTGTCTACAGGGCAGCGATAGATTGAATAATGAAATGCATTGCCACCTACATCACCATTCATTTCATACATAAAAGAATTCGCGGCTGACATCTGTTGAGTGATTTCTTGTATGTTCAAAGTACTCAAATTGCTTTTTATTTTTTGATAATATTCTTTGAGTTGTTTATCATCTCTTGTGGCAGACATTGATGCTACCTCTTCGTCTCGTTTGGTATGGAATTATTGATTAGATTTTTTTTATCATGTTAGATAAGTATAGCAAGTAATGGAAGTTTTAATTAGATACAAAATTGATAGTGTATAAAATCAGTTAGTTAATACAAGGAATGTATCGCACCGAGGACTTGATATACAAATATTTTTTCTTCGATCAGAAGGGCGAACACATAGGTTCGCCTCTACAAAAGCCTACACTGCTCCAACTCGAATTCTAAATTCATGGTAATCACGCAATTCATTAATGGTTAATTGTTTAAAATAATTCGCACAACGCACTAGACTTTGAGCATCCGGTAATTCTTGCGCCATCGATGAAAAATTCTCAAGCGATGCCAGTAATTTGGTTTTAAAATCGCTAGAATCATGTTGTAAGCCCAATTCCATTCGCTGGCTTGAGTTATCTTCTAGTACTAAAAGATCTCGCAGTAAATTTCTAATCAAGACTCTCTGAGAATTTCCTTCAATGTCTGCGGGTGGGCAAATCAGATATGAAAATGCTACCCGTATTTTTTTTGCGATAATTTCATCAATACTTTGAGTCAATTTATTTGCAATTTCAGTTTTAGCGCTCGTGCGAGCCGTTTGCAAAATAGTCATTTCAGAAAGTCGTTTACCATTCAAATCAATATAGAATCCGAGTTCACCTGTCAGTAGATTAAGCACACGTTCAGGGTAAGCGCAAATGACGCACGTACCTCCAAATGCCGGATTAGAAATTCGGGTAGAATCCGATTCTAATTGAGCTGACAAATTAGGATAATGCGAGCTTGATAAATAATTTATTGATTCTGGATTTATTGCGATGGGCAAATAAGCGCTGTATTCATCGCCAGTATTTTTTGTAGTTGAAAAACTGTGATCAAGACAGATATCAATTTCTACCGTGAATTTTTCATCCCCCGCAGTAGTGCATTGCGCTGTTCCGTTCTGAACTAAGAAAGGCACTCCGCTAGTTTTAGCTAAATCGGTAATTTGAAGCCCATTTATTTGTTCTTTGCTTGCATCTAGTAAAGAAATAAATTCTAACTTGGTTTCAAGAACTTTTTTAAAGTGTGATTTTGCTTCTGTCACAAATTCATTTATATCTTGAGGTAAAAAAGGCTGGCGAGTTGAAATTTTGTCTTTTAATCGGATGCAAATCGATTTCAATTTTGAGCCTACAGGATAATTCGGATTGCTCGTTAAGAGTGATTCAAAATCGATGACAGCAGCAGTTGTTAAAGTTCTTGTTTGAATTCCAGAAATGATGTGTTGCACTTGATTGAGATAAACACCGTTTAACATATAATTTGGTAACATGCTCAGAGGAGCTGCATTAGGCATTTCTATGTTGTAATAGCTAGTATCTAGATCAGAAGGAATTGTTTTTATAAATGTTTGTAGAGAAGGTAATTCGCCGCATTGTACGTAAATGATAATATTATAGATTTTTTTATCTTGTCCAATCACAGGAAGAGAGGCTAAATTTAGATGAAGATTCGGTTGAAATTTTCTTGCGAGTTTTTTAATTTCTTCGGTCACGCTTTCAAATTCTTGCAGTGTGAGCGGTTCGCCATGAGGATAGAGTGAAAATTCATTTAAGCTGAGGCGAGTAATTTTATTTTGATCACTTTGATGTAAGGTAAGTTTCTCGTTATTTTTTTCAAAATACATTTGGATATGCTGAGCGTTAGCAATCCTACCCAGCATAGAAATATGGTCTACCATTCGTTGTAAATCATCTGTTCGATTACCACGTATAGCATGGCTGCTTAGTTTATTGAGTTCACCCATTGGATTCAATGGATCCGTGCCAGTCTGTGACACTAAGATGTCACTGATTAAAATAGGTTTTTGTGTTTCGTGAGAGTCTGGGCTTGCTGCTGTTATGAGATTTGTAATAAGAGGGTCACGATCATGAAACATAAAGTGTTCTCCTTTTTGGTAATAGATCAAAGACAGCCATGTTATTGATTTTTATATGTTTGTAGTGATCTCATTAAAAATAAGCGCGCAACACTCGTATTATACCTTATCGAAACACAGCAAAAATTCGATTTATAGACTATATTTAGTGAGGTTAAGAGAAAAATTATCGGTATGGAGGGAGCTGATATAATAAAGCTTTAGCAGAATGTGAGGTGATAAAATGCCTGACCAAGATGATGAAAAAAATCAATCACTCACGGAAGTAGCACGCCAACGTCGCGAACAAAAAAAAGATGAAGACTATCGAATGACATTAGATGAGGAAATTCGACGGAAAAATATTGCGCGTAAAGAAAGTGATGAATATATAAAAAAACAAATTACCCAAACACAAGAAGTCAATGTACAAGTTAAATGGTTTTTTCGCTTAGGCTCGGTGATCACCAATGCAATTAAAGTTGCAGGTGATGCAATTGGTATTGTCGGTAAAATAATTCCACCACTCAATGCTTTAATCACCGGTATGTTTACAATCGTTGATTTAGTGGAAGCGATTTTTATTAGTCAAGAAACACGCCAACGTAGAGGCGTGAAAATCTTTACATCGATTATGGGATCAGGATTAACAATTGCTGCAGCTGTATTAACGTTTAATCCGCTGACAGCACCACTAGGCGCAGCACTTTCAGCTGGCGCAATGTTCGTTGCAACGATAAAAGAAGCGTATTTTTGGTATAATGCGAAAATTGATTTAGACAATGCAAAAAAGAATCTTGTAGTGTCAAGTGAAGAGCTGGCAAATTTTACGACTTCACATCCGACTGACAAGGCAGGTATCAATAAATTAAAAAATACCATCTCTGTCCATAAAGCGGCTGTTTACAAGGCTAGGATAACCCGTAATGAAAAGCGCAGAGCCTTTGCTTATAATGCATTGTCATTTGTCGGTATGACTTTATTAGCAGTCACAGCATTTGCACTTGCGGGTGCGATTTTGGCGAACCCAATTGGATTAGGGATAGCAGGCGTCTCGTTGCTTGCAGTCGCTGTGGTTGGCGGGGCTTATAATACTTATAAAAAACGTAAATCAGCGAAAGCAGGTATGCCACAATCAATAGAACCCTCTAATCAATTAGCCAACGAAAATAAGCAGGATGTTGATCATAGCTTGTCGCATCACAATGAACATGGGATGGCTAATATTATCGGCAGTTTGGCTGAAGGAAAAGTTGAGACGCATGCTTTGTCTGGTGATAATCTAAAGAAAGCTAAAAAATTGGCAAAAAATGTTGTTGCTGCTTTGGCAGCAGAAAATGTTGACGACAATAAGCAGAAAAAAAATGTAGTGACTCCGGTGGCTGCTGTTAATAATCACAAAGATGAAAAATCAGATGATGATGACGAAGGTGAGAAATTTAAGTTTCATGAATGATTGGTGTAGGGGAATATAAAATATTAAATCAATATAACACTCTGATAGTCCTGACGAGATACTAAAGTGGTGCTAACCTAAAATACCCCTCCTCTCCCCAACCCTCTCCTCCCACAAAAAGCGCGGGAGGAGAGGGAGTCTAGCTCAGCAATAACTGAATGTATTGCTACATAATATACCTATCTTCAATCGATCGACGCCCAAACAAACTCGCTGCCGAAGAGAATTTTTCTACGAATGTTTTTTTCGTATAGAAACACACTTCATATAACTGTGCGTTTTTACTTTGTGAGAAAAGATAATCATCACTGGTTTTCAATCCATCCACTAACTTCAAATCCAACGCTTGCGATCCTAGCCAATGTTCACCCGTTGCTACTTTATTGATATCAATTTCTGGTCGATGTTCTTTAATAAGATTTTTAAACAATTGATGAATGTCTTCAATTTCTTCCAACATTTTTTCACGTCCCTCTTCAGTGTTGTGTCCGAACAAAGTAATGGTACGTTTAAAATCCCCCGCTGTTAATTGTTCGAAATCAATTTTCTTTTCTTTGAGTAAACGATGAAAATTCGGAAGTTGTACAATCACACCAATCGAGCCAATAATCGCAAAAGGCGCTGCTAGAATTTTATTTGCAACCGCCGCCATCATATAACCACCGCTTGCCGCGACTTTATCGACGATAACGGTAAGTGGAATATTTTCTTCGCGTATTCGCAAGAGTTGTGAAGCAGCTAAGCCATAAGCATGTACCATGCCGCCACCGCTTTCAATTTTAACTACAACTTCGTCGCTGGTCGTTGCAACACCTAATAAAGCCGTCACTTCTTCACGTAATGCACCGACAGCAGAGGCTTTAATATCGCCATTGAAGTTAAGCACATAAATATTTTTCTGTGCTGATTCAGATAATTTTTTCTTGGCTTTTTCAGCCTTCTTTTGGTCTTTTAGATGTTGTTTAAATTTTTCTTTAGGTAAAATCTCTTCGAGAAGAGCGTCTTGGGTGGCAAGATATTTTTTATTAAGATTTTTGATTGAGATTTTGCCGCGCAATTTTTCTTTGCCGCGACTCAATATCGCTACAATCCCCAAGAGCAACACTAATGCCAGCACTACGATAATAATGGCTTTGCTGGTAAAGACAAATAACTGACTTAATTCATTCAACATGACGCTTATCCTATTTATTGTTTTTTGGGTTTAATTAAAATCATTGGCTCAGTGCGCGCTTTGCCGTTGCGATTTAATAATATGGTGAATTGTTTGATGTCATATTCTTTTAGTTTATTACTGAATAATAATTCGGTAGTCAGATTAATTTGATTTTGTTTGTGTTTGAATAGCCAGCTATAAGTCCGAGGCACCACTTCAACTGATCCAACCCAAAGCGGTTGTTTAGAATTTGCAATAATGACATTGGAATTCCACAACCGTAATACAATCAGTTTTTTATTTCCTGCTAACTGTTTTGTCACTTCTAAAGCTGGTTTTTTATCAAGGTACAAAGGTGGAACTAGTGGTAAATGCTCAGCGCTTTCAACATCACCAACGCGATGTAAAATACTGGCTAAATCATTTTGTGCGGGTTCTTCCCAGCCGTTTTGCAACAAAATAGTTTTAATGTCGTCAAGATTTGCTATCCATTGTAAATTTAATATCTGTCCAGAAAGCCCAAAACGATTGATTCGGTATAACGGTAATTTTTTTCCTAATTGATTCCACCAGGTAGGTTGGTTGACAGTTGAAACTGGCCAATCGATTTGAACAAAGTCAGCTTTCAAACGGTCAAAGTCGCGATACATAGAGAAACTGTAACTCAGCAGTAAGGCAAGAAAAAGAGTCAGAAGAATTCCAGTAGGATGTAAATTTTTTTCAGGATGCCGATTATAAGAAAGTGCAGTTAACATCACAACAGCTGAACCTAATAACCAGCCACCCAAAATATCAGTAAACCAATGTACACCGAAATAAAGTCTCGACAGGCTCACGATGCCGATAAATATACCCAGTAGATAATAGATGGTTCGCCGAGATTTTATGCGAAATGCTTTTAGCAATAAAAGCGTAATACCAAGATAAAACGCAACGATTAATGCCGTGTGCCCACTGGGGACTGAAAAATTTTCCGAATTATGTACCAGCCCCCAGGGGCGAGGGGAGTGTGTTAAGAGTTTAAGTATTTCAATACCACCGGCAGTAATCACTCCCAGTGCAAGTATATGTAATGCGGTATACCAACGTTTTTTATAAGCGAGCCAACCAAAGAGAGCCAGAATGACGGGAAGTAATACGCTCTTATCACCCAGGAAAGTGATAGTTAACATGATAGTGTCTAGCAACGGTGTTCTTAAGCTACGGAAGAGATGAAATAACATATTATTAATAAAAATATCTTTTGAGCTAACGACGAGAATGTAAACTGATAAATACAATAAGATGCAGCAAGTGAAGATAAAATAAAACGCGAGTGTTAATTGCCCATGCGTTTTTTTCGGATTTCTATGTTTAAGAATTTTAGTGATCAAATGAAAATGAGACGATGTGCGTAATTTCTCCCAAATCGTTGTTAGCATCTGATCGATTTGTTTTCCAATTAATTTGAGTATCTTTTTGACTAACCAAATGACAAACATAATTAAGATGAGCAGAGCAATAGCCATCAATAAGACATGGACTGCAATATCGGGCGGTAATTCAAGTGACGCTGCACCTAATAAAATACCTGGCAGCATATAAGCAGGCGCCCAGCCAATTGCTGAAGTGACATTGGCGATAGTGAAACGTAAAGGCGACATCCCTAGCATACCAGCAACCAGTGGCACCATAGCGCGAACAGGACCTACAAAACGTCCGATGAAGACACTCATGCCACCGTGTTTGCGAAAAAAAGCTTCTCCGCGGAGTAATAAACCTGGGTGAGAACGAAACGGCCAAATGTAAGCTAATCGATTATTGAAATAACGTCCAAACCAATAACTGATGCCGTCACCGACGATTGCGCCCAGGATCGCCCAGAAAATGGTTGGCCAAAGTGGAATGACGCCAGCGCCCGCGAGCGCACCGATTGCTGTCATCATGACAGTACCAGGCACTATCGTACCGATAATGGCAATGGATTCTGCTGCCGAAATAACAAATGTTGCAAATCCTGCTAAATTTGGATGTGTATTGAGCCATTGTAAAATCGGACCTAGCGTATCTGTCATATACCTCTCACGGTTGGGGCTTTAATTCGTATCGTATACTATTTTCATCGTTGACGTCCTGAACTGTCACCCAGTTCTTGTCATGCCAGATAATAAGCCTGCAATTTTTTTACGATACCTCTTCGCCAGCCGCTTGCCTATCCGCATGATAAGAAGAGCGCACTAACGGCCCACTAGCGACATTTTTAAAACCAATTTGCTCAGCATATTCAGCAAATTCTTTAAATTGCTGTGGTGTGACGTATCTGATCACTGGAATATGAAACTTACTGGGTTGAAGATATTGACCTAATGTCAGCATATCAACATCGTGAGCGCGTAAATCAAGCAGTGTTTGTTTGATTTCTTCATCGGTTTCGCCTAGTCCCAACATAAGTCCCGATTTCGTTGGAACGTGGCTGAAGCGTGCTTTGAATTGTTTTAGCAATTGTAATGAATGCATATAATCAGAACCCGGGCGTGCTTGCTTATATAAGCGCGGCACAGTTTCAATGTTGTGATTAAAGACATCGGGTAACTCATTGCCGGTTTCTTCAATCGCAATTTCCATTCGACCACGATAATCCGGTACGAGTGTCTCAATTTTGATACGTGGATTTTTTTCTCGGATGGCTTTTAAACAAGCGCTAAAATGACTAGCACCGCCGTCACGTAGGTCATCCCGATCAACCGAGGTAATAACTACGTAACGTAAGCCCATTTGTGCAATCGTATTCGCAAGATTGATGGGTTCATTTTGATCAAGTGGATCGGGGCGGCCATGTGCCACATCACAAAAACTGCAACGGCGTGTACATTTGTCTCCCATGATCATAAAAGTGGCTGTGCCATGACTAAAGCATTCTGAGAGGTTAGGGCAAGAGGCTTCTTCGCAAACAGTGACCAGACGATTTTCGCGGAGAATTTGTTTTAAATTTCCAACCGCAGGCGTAGTTGGCAGACGGATTCTAATCCATTCTGGCTTTCGCAATGGGTCGATTGTTGGCTCGATTTTAATTGGAATCCGCGCCAGTTTATCGGCGCCGCGTTGTTTCTGATTTGGGTTAGGTGGAGTCTTGGTTTGCATATGGTGCTTCCCATTTAACAAGGCGGTTATTATATACCTCCTGTAGAGGATTTTTAAGCTTTTAAACTGACAAGTTGAAACTTAAGGAATTTTATTTCAAAACCAATGCCCCTCCTCAATAGTTGTAAAAATATATCTACAACGGCCCACTACGCGAGGTATATCCTAAATTGGAAATCAAATGATCCGCGAGCCTTGCTCTGACTGTATGGATATTCGCTGTGGGTTCAAGCAAAGCTAACATAGTCATTTCAAGCTGCTTGAAACCACAAGGATTGATTCTACTAAATGGCGACAAATCCATTGCAACATTCAAAGCTAAACCATGATACGAACAGCCACGCCGAATTCTAAGCCCCACTGAGCAGATTTTTTTATTGTCGACATAAACGCCTGGCGCTTCGCATTTCGCCTTGGCCTCAATTTGATAATCAGCCAATAATTGAATAACTGATTGTTCGAGAATAGTCACCATTTCACGGACATTTAATTTTTTGCGTTTTAAATCGACTAAGGTGTATACCATTAATTGGCCTGGACCATGATAAGTCACTTGGCCGCCGCGATCTGCATGGATCACTGGAATATTACCCGGATCAATGATGTGTTCTGGTTTGCCATTTTGGCCTTGTGTGAAAACAGCCGGATGTTCGGTGCACCAAATTTCATCGACGGTCGTCTCGTCCCGTTGGTTAGTAAATTGTTGCATAGCTTGCCAAATAGCCTGGTAATCTACTAATTCAAAATTGCGAATAATAACGTGATTCGAAACGATAGTCATAATGCCATGAGTACAAGTGGACTGCTGCTGAGTGAGCGGTAGATTTCATCTAATTGTTCTTGGCTTTCAGCATGAATAGTGATTGTCAGGGCTAGATATTTGCCATCTTTACTCGGCCGACTGCGGATCGCATTTTCGCCTAATTCTTTGATGTGTTTGCGAATAATAGTAATGACTTCCATTTCAAATTCATCGGATGCCACACCGAAAATTTTAATGAGAAATTCGCAGGGAAATTGAAGTAGCGGTGCTTGGTCTTGAGTCATAGATTGCGCTCTTTGATTGAAAGAGCGATCCCCACTCGCAGTGAGGATCGGTTGAAAAAATTAACCATTATTGGCTTTTTCATCGGATCTGGAAAATAACTTATTAAAGCTGAAATTCAAGGTGTCAGACATGCTGCGCCAGATTCCACCTTGATTATCGCTATCTAAGGCGATCAGTGGTTGTGATGCTAACACTTGCCCATTCAGCATAATATCCAATGTCCCATAAGCTTGCCCTTTAACGATCGGTGCTTTGATAGGCTCGTTTAATTTGAGTTTGGCTTGAACATTTTTGTACTGGCCTGATGGCATAGTGACATATAAATCAGTTGCTAATCCTAATGGGACTTGTCGTTTTTCACCTTTCCAAACGCGAGCCTGGACTAATGGTTTTGTGGCACTGTACAGCTTGTGAGTTTCGTAGAAACGAAATCCAAATGTTAATAGACGAATGGAATCTTCAGTACGAGAATGGTCGTTAGGTGCTCCCATCACAACACTAATTAATCGTGTACCGTCCTTCATTGCGGATGCCACTAAACAAAAACCTGCTTCATCCGTGTGACCTGTTTTTAAGCCATCTGCGTATTGGTAACTCCACAATAGTCGATTACGGTTAGGTTGACGGATGTTGTTATAGTTAAACCATTTTTCAGAATAAAGCTTATAATCTTCGGGGAAATTCTTAATAATTGCTTGTGCTAGCAAAGCAAGATCGTGTGGTGTTGAATAATGATTTGGATTAGGTAGGCCGTTACTATCGACAAAATGACTGTCATTCATGCCGATATATTTAGCTTGGGCATTCATCATGCTGGCGAAAGCGTCTTCAGTACCACCGAGATATTCCGCCATAGCAACACTCGCATCGTTACCGGATGCAACGACAATCCCTTGTAATAAATCACGTACTGGAACTTCGTCATTTACTTTAATGAACATGCGGGAACCGCCTGTGCGCCAAGCTTTCTCACTAACACGCACTTTGTCATCAAGATGAATGGTGCCGGCTTTCAATGCATTGGAGATCACATACATTGTCATTAATTTGGTTAAACTGGCAGGCGCCATGCGCATATTAGAGTTTTTGTCTGCAATAATTTTGCCGCTGTTCGCATCCAGAATGATGTAACCTTTGGCATCAATATTAGGTGTACTGGGTGTAATCACAGGCTGAGGCTGCGTGGCTATTGGAATAACCGGATTTGCCACTGCTGTTAACGTCACTGCGCTTACGATGACAAAAGTCAGTATTGCACTAAGCGATTTAAAAAAGATGCCTTTCTGCAACATGTATGTGCGTCCCTAAATTAGTCTGATATTAAGTGTTCCAAGTCTATCATAATTATAAAACGAGAAAAGAGGTATAGTAGGGGCGATGTAGTGTCATACACCTCAACTTAAGAATTACTGTCACTCCTGCGAAGGCGGGAACCCATTTTGCGAAAACCAGCGAACTGAGCTGAAGAATAGAGTTCTTTGCTGAATGGGTTCCCCGCTTTCGCGCACTAGCATCCGGTAAATCAGTATAGATATTA
>JBDTIZ010000216.1:0-27185 GCA_039936115.1 Gammaproteobacteria bacterium | reverse complement strand
TTTTTTATTATTTAAAACCCGGACCCCGCAACAAGTGCGGGGTGACAGGATAAACAAGTGCGGGGTGACAGGATAAACAAGCGCAGGGTGACAGGTATAACAGATATACGAGTCAGCAGGACAGCATGCTACACCGTCGCCGTAGAATATTTTTTAAAATAAAACCGAATCCCTTCAAAAATTGATTCCGCCAATTTATTCTGATAACTTTCATCCCGTAATCGAAGCTCTTCATCTGAGTTCGACAGAAAACCTGTTTCAACTAAAATCGAAGGAATGTCCGGCGATTTCAATACCATAAACGGAGCTTGCTCAACATGTGAATAATGCAGGATAGTAATTTTTTGCATTCTAGAAAGCACTTGCATACCAAGGTGCAAACTATCAGTAATCGTCGCTGTTTGCGCAAGATCAATTAAAACCGACCGCAACAAATAACTTTGATCCCCTAATTCACTCAGATCAACGCCGCCTAATTCAGAATAATTATCACGTCTTGCCAACCAATGCGCCGCTTCACTGGTTGCGCCATGCGCAGACAAAGCATAAACCGATGCCCCATAAGCACGATCATTAAAATAAGAGTCCGCATGAATCGCGATAAATAAATCTGCGTTACCTTTTCTAGCCAGTTGTAAACGATTTCGCAATGGCACAAAATAATCGCCTTTTCGCGTTAACACTGCGCGCATGTTCGGTTGTTGATTAATGATTTCTGCTAATTTTCTAGCAATCGACAAGGTAACATTTTTTTCTTTTGAACCTAGCTGACCTAATGCACCAGGATCTCTTCCGC
Organism: Gammaproteobacteria bacterium; assembly: GCA_039936115.1. Lineage (GTDB taxonomy): Bacteria > Pseudomonadota > Gammaproteobacteria > DSM-16500 > DSM-16500 > DATIJJ01. The sequence goes on along the minus strand of JBDTIZ010000216.1, from coordinate 26,389 downwards.
CGTGTCCTGGATCCAGCACAATCACCAGAGGATGCGTTGGTGTTGCACGAGGTAACACGTTTTCTGGCGCTAAAAATTTATTGGTTTTAATGCTAGCTTGCATGATTGTTTTTTTTGTTTTGCTTATCTCACCCGAGGAATAAACATCAATCACTAATAATTTATCCTGCAAAGAAGACACTATTTTAACGCGCGCATGGTTATTCAGATCTAACACCACACGCAAAATACTAGATACCGGATGCCCTATCCGAATATTTTTGATTGCAGTGTCAGAAACATCAAGCTGCTTGAGTGATGTCGCTAATCGCGTATTTTGCAAATCCAAAACCAAGCGATCAGGATTTGCTAAAGTAAAAACACGATGCACGCTTGCCTTATCAAATGTCAACGCAATACGCGTCATCGAATTTTTCGTAGCAACTTGAAATGCCGTTAACTTTATTGTCTCCGCATGCAGCATGATTGGAAAAATCAAAATCCATATCCACCACAAGCAGCGATTTTTTTGCGTTTTATTCATTCGCTTCAAACCGATGTAAAATAGTTTTTCCATGCGCAGAATTGGGTACGAGCTTCACCTTGCGCTGCATTGAATCCAGTTCTATGTAACAGTGTAAATCAGCCGGCGGTAACATGCCGCTCGCAGCCTCTGGCCATTCAATCAGACATATTGTTTTGGGAGAAAAATAATCTTGAATGCCGATGTATTCCAATTCGTGCGGATCTCTGACGCGATAAAAATCGAAATGATAAACAGTAGTCTGCTTTAATTCGTAAGGCTCAACCAAGGTATAGGTCGGACTTTTGACATTACCTTTGTGACCTAATCCTGTGATAAATCCCCGCGAAAACGTTGTTTTACCAGCACCTAACTGCCCATGTAAAAAAATCACAGCCGTATCGCCACAACTGGCAGCCAGTTTTGCACCGAATGCCAGCATGGATTGTTCCGTTGGAATTTGTAGCTTTACTAATGTTTCATTCATCGTAAAAATTTAAATCCGCACAATATTTGATTTAATGACAACTGTTTTCATTTGCTGCATTGTTTTTATCGGCACAGCACCCGGGTTTGCAGAATAGACAATGGAGTATTGACCATCTTGCATGTTAAACACTTTAAAGATTTGCCAAACCGGCCGTCCAGCCATGCATTGATTGGCTGTTGCTATAAATACTAAACTATTTTTTTCTAGATCCAACATCTTTGAAGTCGTGCGCCTACAACCCGTACTTGCCATAGAGCCAACCACCTCATGCATTGATTCCAACAAAGGCGTTCTGATATTACGTCCGAAATTAATATAAAAACTCTGATCTGATTCAAGTCCTTTTGCTGACACAGAACGATAAGATTTAGCATAACCATTTGCATCTTGCTCAACGCTAATCAGGTCCCACTTTTGACTGGGTGGCAACTGAAAATGTACTTTATTTTTTGCAATCGAAGGCGATGTATTCGCATTTTGCGGCAACTCTGCGCAAGATGAAATCGCCAAAGCGATAACCGACAATCCTATCATCCAAACTCTTTTCATTGTATTAACTCCATTTATTAACAATTTTTCGCAAATAAAGTATTAAATCAGACGCAATCATACCACGCTCACCCATCTTTGCAGCCAAATCTCCTGCCATGCTATGGACTAAGACACCCAATTTTGCTGCGTCTTGCAATGGAATACCTTGCGCAGCCATACCACCTAACACACCACTCAATACATCACCCATTCCAGCGGTTGCCATACCCGGATTACCCGCGTGACAAATAGCCGGTACCGCATCAGAACCTATCACTAATGTGCCAAACCCTTTCAAAACCGTCACGCCAGCAAATTTGTGTTGTAGCTCTGTTGCTGCAAGCAATCGATCTTGCTGAATTGCCTGCGTCGATTTTTTCAACAACCTACCCGCTTCGCCTGGGTGCGGTGTCAAAATCCAATTGGGTTTTTTGCACGGATGTTCCGCTAATAAATTCAACCCATCAGCATCTAAAATAAGCGGTTTTTCCCAGGTTAATCCCGCTGAATAGAGCATTTTACTCCAGGCACTTTGACCCAACCCTGGACCCAACACTAATACAGTCGCTTTCGCAAACAAAGGTTGTAGTGCTTCAATAGAATTGACCGCATGGCACATAATTTCAGGGCGCACTAAATTTAACATTTTTGCATGTTCAGGGCGAGTCGCCACACTCACTAACCCAGCACCTACGCGCAGAGCCGCCTCCGCTGCCAAACAAACCGCGCCAGAATAACCCTCATCACCCCCGAGAATCAGCACATGGCCAAAATTACCTTTGTTCGCTTCTCGCGCTCGTGGCAACAAATAGTGTTTAAAATTTTTAAGTTGCAACTTATCCATATTATCTCTTTCTCAGTAGGCTTAAGATGATTGTCGTTAACAAAATGGCCGCTACCACACATAGCGTTAACACCGTCGGTATTTCGAACCAGTAGCCAGCCAACATTTTTCCGCCGATGAAGACTAAAACCAGTGCAATACCATATTTTAATAAATGAAAATGATGGGCAAGATTTGCCAGCAAGAAATAAATAGATCGCAAGCCTAAGATTGCAAAAATATTCGAGGTAAACACAATAAAAGGATCGCGTGTAATCGCAAATATGGCTGGAATGCTATCGAATGCAAAAATAAAATCACTGAACTCAACTAAAATCAAAACTAAAAATAACGGTGTAGCGTATAAAAGCTGATTTTTTCGCACAAAAAACTTTTCAGCATGAAATTTTTCGGTAAAACGCACATGTCTCTGCAGCCAACCCGACAAATGTGTTTCGCCCAACTCTTTATTTTCTTCAGACACAAAAAACAGTTTTAGACCCGTGAAAAGCAAGAAGGCACCAAAGACATAGATCAGCCAATGAAATTGATCCACTAACCAAAGACCTGAAAAAATCATCGTAAAACGTAAAATAACCGCACCTAACACACCATATAACAACACTCGTCGTTGATATTGATCAGGTACGCAAAAATATTTGAAAATCATAAGAATCACGAACATATTGTCGAATGACAGCGATTCTTCAATCAGATAACCGGTTAAAAACTCTAAACTTTTTTGATGCGCAATTGCCGATCCATGCGTTTGATAGAGATACCAATACATCACTAGGTTAAAAATCAGTGCGCAGCCAATCCAGACAGAAGTCCAACATGCCGCCTCACGCACAGTGACCCGATGGGCTTTTTTACGGCCTAATAAAAAAATATCCATCGCCAACACGGCAATAACTAAGGTAAAAAATCCTGCCCATAATGACACAGTACCGATTGAATGCATTATAATGCTACTCCTTGAAAAAGCAGGCGCTGACCTCTGTCCTGCATTTTCGCATAAAATTATCCATAAAAACATGATAGAGCGATGCTGCACATGACTGCCACTCCAATTGATTTTATCCAGTTAGCTAACGATATCAAACAGTTAGGTCAAGACGTTGGCTTTCAACAAGTGGGCATAACGGATATTGATCTCTCTCAGTATGAAACGCGATTTCTGGATTGGTTAGCAAAAAATTTTCACGGCGAAATGCATTATATGGAAGCTCATGGGACTAAACGATATCGTCCTGATGAATTAATTCCGGGCACGATTCGGATTATTTCAGCACGTATGGATTACTTGCCGCCTGATACTGAGATGGCCAAAGTCTTGCAAAATTCGCGAAAAGCCTATGTTTCGCGTTACGCATTGGGTCGTGATTACCATAAGTTAATCCGTAAGCGTCTAGAATTGTTGGCAAAGAAAATCTCTGAGCGAGTGGGAACTTTTGGTTATCGTGTTTTCTCTGACAGTGCGCCCGTGCTTGAAAAACCGTTGGCTGAAAAAGCTGGCCTCGGTTGGATTGGCAAACACACGAATTTATTAAATCGTCATGCGGGCTCTTGGTTTTTCCTTGGCGAAATATTTACCGATTTACCGTTACCGATTGATACTCCGGTTAAAAATCATTGCGGCTCATGCACTGCATGCATTGATATTTGCCCAACGCAGGCCATCATAGGGCCTTATCAACTGGATGCACGTCGGTGTGTTTCTTATTTAACCATCGAGTTACGCGGTTCAATTCCTGTGGAATTCCGTTCAATGATGGGTAACCGCATTTATGGTTGCGATGACTGCCAACTGGTTTGTCCGTGGAACCGCTATGCAAAACCAACTGACGAAAAAGATTTTCATCCTCGACATCAATTGGCCTCGCCCGAGTTGCTGGATTTATTCGCTTGGAGTGAAGATGATTTTTTACGAAAAACAGAAGGGTCGGCGATTCGTAGAATTGGTTATGAATGCTGGTTGCGAAATATTGCTGTGGCGTTGGGTAATGCACCGCATGATCCGGCTATTATTTTAGCGCTTAAAAATAAATTGGATCATCCATCGGGGCTGGTGAGAGAGCATGTTGAGTGGGCGCTGGAGCAGCATGAAAAAAGCTGTTGTCATAGCTAACGCCCCCCCCCAACCACATACGCGCCAAGCTAGGCCTCTATCACCCCGCACTTGTTGCGGGGTCTGGAGTTAAAACATAAAAGTCATTAAAAAAAATAAAAATGTATTTTTTATTATTTAAAGCCCGGACCCCGCAACAAGTGCGGGGTGACAGAGAAGTGACAGAGACAGAGACAGAGACAGAGACAGAGACAGAGACAGAGACAGTGACAGAGACAGAGTCATTTCGATAATTTAGATCTCACCCCAACACATCCTGATTCAACAAATGTCCTCGATAATATTTCAATTCTTCAATCGATTCCCGAATATCATCCAGCGCCAAATGCTTAGATTCTTTCTGCACCCCCGAATAAACACGCGGAGCCCAACGCTGCGCCAGTTCTTTTAAGGTGCTCACATCCAGCAAACGATAATGAAAATATTTTTCTAGCATAGGCATATAGAGATATAAAAACCGTCTATCCTGATAAATGCTATTTCCACACATCGGCGATTTACCTGCTGGAACATATTGTTTCAAAAATTCAAGCGTCGCAGCTTCGGCCTCGGCTTCCGTCACCGTACTGCTTTTTACGCGGGTGACCAATCCTGAAGAATTGTGTTGCCTAGTGTTCCAGGAATCCATCGCTTGCAATAACTCATCGGACTGATGAACAGCAAATACCGGTCCTTCAGCGACTAAATTTAAGTCAGAATCCGTGACTATCGTCGCAATCTCAATGATGCGCTCTTTTGCCGGATCTAATCCGGTCATTTCCATGTCAATCCAAATTAAATTATTTGCGCTTACAGCCATTATTGTTGTCCCGAATAGTAGTTACATCTACAAAAACAATAAAAATCATTTTAACAGGCGCATCCTCGTATTAGAATCAAAAAAATTTTAACCTGGAAGACTTATGTTGAACTTACCTATTGATACCGTGGTTGCCGTTTTGATCGCTTATTTGTTTGGTTCTATCTCAAGTGCAATTGTGACTTGCAAACTCATGAGGCTACCCGACCCCAGAAACCAAGGCTCGGGCAACCCAGGCGCCACGAATGTATTACGTTTTGGTGGTAAAAAAGCAGCCATTATTACCTTACTTGGCGATGTCATGAAGGGCGTCATTCCAGTACTGGCTGCCAAATGGTACGGTCTTGATACGCTAGGTTTAAGCTTAGTCGCCTTTGCTGCTTTTTTTGGCCATCTCTATCCCATCTTTTTTCGTTTTAAAGGCGGGAAAGGTGTTGCGACTGCATTTGGTTGTCTAGTTTCATTATCCTGGCCTCTCGGTGTGTCGTTGGCTTTGACCTGGCTGTTTCTCGCTGTCACTATCCGCTATTCATCTCTAGCCGCGATCCTTGCGGCACTCCTAGCGCCTCTTGTGGCTTGGTATTTCACTAATCTTGATTATGTCATTACGGTGAGTTTCATCAGTTTTTTCTTAATTTTTCGCCATCGAAAAAACATCCAAAATCTGCTGGCTGGCAAAGAAGGCAAAATCGGTGCCAAAAAATAAATTTAAGTAATCTCATTATTTGACGATAAATAGTCGTACTTTTTTAAAAAAGGAAATGCGACTATGATCAATGAAATAAATTCAGAGGTAAACTTATACCTACAAAAACAACTCGATGAAAAAAGTGCAACCACACCGACCACTTATTTCCCGACATTGGATTCAGTGATCAAATCGATCCAAACACGCTCTAATGAAATGGTTCGTGTAAGATCAGTTTCGAAATTTAGCCAACACAAATTAAATGCTTACGCAGGACTTGCGCTGGTGCAAGATGCTGAAAATGAATTAAATCATATTCTCAATCTACTGACACACAACATTGATCTTGCAGCAAAAGCTTCATCGGGTGTTTATTCCTCGACGCAATTAGGTCAACTTGATATAGAGTTTCAACAACTCAACAACGAAGTCAATAGAGTTGCCAATGCAACTACGTTTAACGGGATTCATCTCTTAAATAGCACAGGCTCTATCAATATTCATGTTGGAAAAGGCAATACTAGTTTTGATTTCTTAACAATTTCGCTGGCTAATGTGACGACAGGATCGATGGGATTGAATATTGAATCATTGGATGTCTGGAATCAAAACGATGCTGAAAATGCGTTGATTAATTTGCCAAACGCGCTCCTGATGGTGACTAATCTTTTATCGTATTTTAAAGCCAATGAAATCAAATTAAATGAAATTATCAATCATTCGGCTGAAGATTCTGCGATAACGGCGAGTCATGCACTTCTGAATTCAGAAAACGCAAAAGCGTCTATGTTAAATCAACCTTATGTGGCTGTGCTTGGACAAGCTAATGCGGAGCTTAATTTAGTTCAGCATTTGTTGCGGGATTCTTTGCCGAAATAAACTTTTTATTATACCCTCTCCTCCCACCAAAAACGCGCGAGGAGAGGGGCTTTTTTACAAATCCGACAACGGCCATCGCGGAAAAACTTCAATCGCTAAGCCTGTAGTCTCCCCACGCAACAATCGCTGACATCCCACATACGCAATCATCGCCCCATTATCCGTACAAAACTCATGTCGCGGAAAATAAACTTTGCCGCCTTCTTTCGCCAACATTGCGCTCAAACCCGCCCGTAAACTGAGATTAGCCCCCACACCGCCCGCTATCACCAATGTCTTCCAACCCGTACTGCGCACTGCGCGGCGACATTTAATAATTAATGTATCAACCACCGCATCTTCAAACGCGCGCGCAATATCCGCACGGGTTTGTGGATCTAAACCATATTTGGCAACCGTATTTACCGCAAATGTCTTTAATCCACTAAAACTAAATTCTAATCCCGGCCTATCCGTCATAGGTCTTGGAAAATGAAATCGCGACGGATCACCTGTAGCCGCCAATGCTGCTAAAGCCGCGCCCCCGGGATAACCCAAACCTAACAATTTCGCCGTTTTATCGAACGCCTCGCCCACGGCATCATCGACTGATTCGCCAAGAATTTCATAAATTCCCATGTCAGTGACCTTCACCAACAAGGTATGCCCACCCGAAACTAATAATGCCACAAAAGGAAAAGCTGGCGGTTCCGGCTCCAACATAGGTGCCAACAAATGCCCTTCCATATGATGAACGCCTATCGTTGGCACATTCCAGGCATAACCTATACTTCGCCCCATACAGGCACCCACTAACAGCGCCCCAACCAATCCCGGCCCTGCCGTATAAGCAACCCCATGGATATCGTTTGCGACTAATCCTGCTTGATTCATAGCGGTTTCTATCAAAGGAATCGTCTTTCGCACGTGGTCTCTAGATGCTAATTCCGGCACGACCCCGCCATATTCCGCATGCAATGCTACCTGGCTATACAAGGCATGCGTGAGCAAACCTTGATCAGAATCGTAAATCGCAATACCCGTCTCATCACAAGATGTTTCTATCCCCAAAACCCGCATGTTGTTTTTCTACCCTTAATTTATGTAACTTTTTTTGCATTTATCGAAATTACCCATTAGAATCTGCCATTCTTCATAAATTGTAAGACGGAGTAAAGTCTCAAATATGCCAAGTATACGCGTAAAAGATAATGAAAATTTCGAAGTGAGCTTACGCCGCTTCAAGCGCCTGTGTGAAAAAGCCAGCATTTTAGCTGATCTGCGACGTCACGAATTCTACGAAAAACCAACCTGGAAGCGCAAGCGCAAGAAAGCGTCTGCTGTTAAACGTTTTCAGAAAAAGGTTACCCGTGAGCAAGCTGCTCAGGAAAAAGACCGACGCAAGTAAGATTAACGTTTGCTAAAAGAGTTTGCACGCATGACCACATCCGCGATCAAAGGAAAGATCCAAGAAGACATGAAGAATGCTATGCGCAATCAAGAAAAAGAGCGCCTAGGCACTATTCGTCTTATTTTGGCTGCTTTAAAACAGCGTGAGGTTGATGAACGTATTGACCTAACAGACGAGCATGTTCTTGCCATTTTGGATAAAATGCTAAAACAACGCCGTGAATCGATAACGCAATACGAAGCGGCGAATCGCCAAGATCTTGCGCAAAAAGAAATTGATGAAATTCACGTGATCCAGGACTATTTGCCCGCTCAACTGAGCACAGCTGAAATTGAAACCTTAATTGATGCTGCTATTAAAGAAACGGGCGCAAGCACTGCTCGCGATATGGGCAAAGTCATGGGCGTCTTAAAGCCAAAAGTACAAGGCCGTGCCGACGTTGCTGCTATTAGTAATCAGGTAAAAGAACGTCTTTCTGCGTAGCTTCCCCCCTGCTTCTGCTTTTGTAGGGGCGAACCTATGTGTTCGCCCTTGTGCGCCAATTCGAAGTTTAGCAAGGGCGAACACATAAGTTCGCCCCTACAAAAGCAGGGGTTGGAGAGAGAAGGGTAAATCTATAATTTAAGAAAACACTAAAACATCTCCCCAAACAACGCCTGTTGTTGCATAATCCCAACTATTCCCGCAACAAGGTCTGTTAAATGACGAACCACATTCCACGCGAATTTATTCAGCTGCTTCTCAGCAGAACTGAGCTGGTCGATTTAATCGATGGCCGGGTGCCGTTGCGCAAAAAATCTAGCAATAATTATTTCGCCTGCTGCCCGTTTCACACAGAAAAATCCGCCTCGTTTTCTGTTAGCCAAAACAAACAATTTTATTATTGTTTTGGCTGCGGCGCGCATGGCAATGCCATTGATTTTCTCATGCAATATGACCGCCTGGAATTTCCAGAAGCTATTGAAACCCTCGCGAAACAAGCTGGCATGGAAGTGCCGCGTGAATCACGCACATTTGAAAAGCCTATTGCCTCCAACGACTTATACGAATTACTGGCCGAGATCACTAAGTTTTACCAACAACAATTAAAACAATCCCAAACGGCAATTGATTATTTAAAGCAACGCGGCTTATCCGGCGAAGTCGCCAAAGAATTTGGCTTAGGTTACGCGCCTCCTGGTTGGGACCATGTGTTACAACAGTTCGGTAAATCTCTAATCTTAAAACAACAATTACAAGATACCGGCATGCTCATCAAAAAAGATGATGGCGGGCTTTATGATCGATTTCGCGAACGCGTCATGTTTCCGATACGCGATCGTCGCGGACGCATTATTGGATTTGGCGGTCGTATTTTGGATAAAGGTGAACCTAAATATTTAAACTCGCCTGAAACACTGATTTTTCAAAAAGGCCATGAGTTATACGGTCTTTATCACGCCCAACAAGCCAATCGAGAATTAACGCGCGCCATAATTGTCGAAGGCTATATGGATGTCATTGCGTTATTTCAACACGGCATAACCTATGCCGTTGCAACGTTAGGCACAGCAACCACGACAAATCATTTGCAGCGCTTGTTTCGTCACACCGCAGAAATTGTTTTTTGTTTTGACGGCGATCAAGCGGGTCGCACAGCTGCTTGGCGTGCATTGCTCGTGACTCTGCCTTTGATTCGCGACGGCTTGCAAGCGCGTTTTATGTTTTTACCAGATGGCGAAGATCCCGATAGCTTAGTCAGAAAAGAAGGCAAAGAAGGTTTTGAAAAACGCATGCAACAAGCGGCGAGTTTATCGCATTTTTTCTTTCAATCGCTGGCTGGGCAAACGGATTTAAGCAATATGGATGGGCGTGCGCGGTTTGTTAAATTAGCGACAGAACACATTAATGAATTGCCGGATGGGATTTTCCGCCAAATGATGTTAGATGAATTAGCCAAACGGGCATTGGTTGATGTTGAACAACTTAAACCGGTTAATAATGCTCGAACTAAATTACCAAGACCCGCGGCTCCCAAGGTACGTTCGCCATCGACAATGCGTTTAGCTATGATTTTGTTGGTACAACAACCTGGGTTAGCAAAACTGATCGAAGAACCGTTGCCGCCATTGAATCTACGTGGATTTGATTTATTGCGTGATGTGATTGAGCTGACACAACGTCATCCGGATTTAACGACGGGTGGTTTGTTGGAATTTTGGCGAGAACGTGAAGAAGGTCCGATTCTGGCAAAAATCGCTCAGACTGAGCATATGATTCCTGAGAATGGGATTGAAAATGAATTTCTTGGCACGATTCAAAGTTTGCGAAAATTGGGTAATGAACAAGACATCGAACGACTGCTTGCGAAAGCAAATCAAGCTGAGTTAAGTCAGGAAGAAAAGCAATTATTGGCTGAGTTGATTCATAGCAAAGTCTGATTTTGTCAGTAGAATTGAAGCCCCTCCTCAAATCTACCAACAAATCCTGACGCCCGAATTAAAAAGTTTTTCTAACACCCGCCTGGACATCACTCTCCATTTCAATCGCAGGTTGAAACTCATCAAGATACATCTTCTTTCTTCCTAATGTATATTTAACACGAGATTCAAGCTCATCAAACAGCATTGGAATCTGATAAGCCGCACGCACCCTCTCAATGTCTTTATTCGAAGCGCCTGGCCATAATTCTTTGGTCATCAATAAAATATACGCCCCTCTAGGCTCGTATGGAGCTCCCTCACGAAAACGTTGGTCGACCAATTTCAAGCGCGCCTGCAACCATTCATCGCTTTGACGTCCTCTTTCTTGCAATTCTTCAGACGGCAACTCAGTAAATACCGGCGGAAACAACATCGCACTCAAAGCCCATTTTTTAAACTCAAGAAAAAAATCCCCGCCTCTACCACTGGTAAAACCTTCGCGAATTATTTTCCAGAACGCCTCCGAGCGCGGCGCAGTTTTCATATCCTTCACTTCTTGTATCAGCACAGCGACTTCGGTTTCCGTCGGCATTTCATGGTGATAAACAATGTCATAGACTTTTTGCAACGCGGATAAGAGGTCTGTGCTTTTAGTTGCTGCGGGTGTAACAACCTGGCCTTTCGATGAAACATCTTGATGCTTGACTTCTCGCAATCCAGCACGCCACTTACCACGCGGCTCCTGCGCCCTAGGAAAAAATGCAGGCTCTTTAGCTGGTAAAAAACTGCTTTCTGGGTTTTTTACCGGCTTAGCCAAGACAGCTGGATCATTTCTCTGGAAACGTTTAAGTAATTTTGCAGCTGGCGGAAATTTTGTCGAACAAATTGCCAATAATCCCATCGCATATATTCGTCCAGCGTCTGTGTCATAGTCTTTTAATCTATTAAGAACTTCTGGCTTTTCTAATAAGATATGCGCTGCTGCATTTTCAGTAGTGTTTTCTCTCCAGGGTTCATGCGCATTAACTAATTTAGTAGCCTCTGCTGCTGAATAATTGATTTCTTTTGCGGTTAGGATTAAAAACGCCAACATATATTTAGTATTGATAATTTCGCTAGATGCTGCCGTATCCACAATTAAATTGTAAGCTCGCATACAATCTTGTGTTACCCCCTGCGCACCTCCAATCAACAATCCTGCTAGCATTGCTTTAGCTTCAGAAAACCCTTTTGCAACTGCTTTTTCAAGCAACTGGGCGCCTATTACTTGATTGTTTGGAATACTTGTATTTATTAATTCCACACCCAATTGATATTCAATTTGACCGGAGACTGGCTTTTGTTCAATAAGTTTATTCTTCCGAAAAGCCACTAACTTTTTGTGCCTTACTTGCATTTGCGCTATCCTCGACCATACTGAAGAAGCGAAACTAACCCTAGATGAATTAATAGTCAACCATCGCCACATTAAAAGTATAAAATTTCTGAATTGGACTAGTTCAAAAGGCAAACAATGAGTATACTTGTAGGTTAATTTTGGTTTTAATCACTCACAGATTGTAGGGCATTATGGATCAAGAGCAGCAACGATCACGTTTAAAAGATCTCATCGCGAGAGGCAAAGAGCAAGGCTACTTAACCTACGCGGAAGTGAATGACCACCTTCCCCCTGATATCGCCGATCCAGAACAGATCGAAGACATTATCAGCATGATCAATGACATGGGTATTCGCGTGACTGAAGTTGCGCCGGATGCTGAAGAGCTTTTATTAGCTGACAATGAAGCTACGGATGAAGTCGCCGCTGAAGAAGTTGCGAGCGCATTGGCGTCTGTTGACAGTGAATTTGGCCGAACCACTGACCCTGTCCGTATGTATATGCGTGAAATGGGTAGCGTGGAACTTCTGTCTCGTGAAGGTGAAATTGCGATTGCGAAGCGAATTGAAGAAGGCATGAACCAAATGCTGACGACGCTCGCCTCCCAACCTCAGATGATTGCGGAAGTATTGAACGACTACGATCGCGTCGAACGCGGCGAAGTGCGTTTAAGCGATATCATCAGTGGTTATAATGACGCAGATGTCATAGTAGAAGAAGCGGGATTAGAAAAAGAAGCAGCGGCTCTTCTTGAAGAAGAGGAAGAAGATGGCGGTACAGGCGAAGCAGGCGGCGAGTTTCTTGAAGAAGAGACTGGACCAGATCCTGAAATCGCGAAAGCGCGCTTTGCTGAATTGCGTGAATTTTATGAAGACGCGATTGCGACCGAGAAAAAATTCGGCGCCACGCACAAAAAAACCGTGCAAAAACGTGAAGCCTTATCTAAATGTTTCACCGACATCAAATTAGCTGCACGTCAATTTAATAAACTTTCTCGCAAAATGCGTAGTTTGTTAGATGAAATTCGCATGCAAGAGCGTCACATTATGAATTTGTGTGTTAACAAATGCAGAATGCCGCGCAAAACATTTATCAATGCATTCTTGAATAATGAAACCAATCTCGAATGGTTTGCGGTTTCAGAGCACAAGAACAAAAATTATTTTGATGAAGTTGATAAGTTTTTACCGGATATTCATCGTTCGCAGAAAAAGCTCATTACGCTGCAAGAACAGATGAAAATGACGATTGCTGAAATCAAAGAAGTCAATCGACGCATGTCTATTGGTGAAGCGAAAGCTCGCCGTGCGAAGAAAGAAATGGTTGAAGCGAATTTGCGTCTGGTTATTTCCATCGCTAAAAAATACACGAACCGTGGTTTGCAATTTTTGGATTTAATCCAAGAAGGCAACATTGGTTTGATGAAAGCGGTCGATAAGTTTGAATACAAACGCGGTTATAAATTTTCGACTTATGCAACTTGGTGGATCCGTCAAGCGATCACCCGTTCGATTGCCGATCAAGCGCGCACGATTCGTATCCCGGTGCACATGATTGAAACGATCAACAAATTAAATCGTATTTCCCGTCAAATCCTGCAAGAAACTGGTTTAGAGCCAACACCAGAAGAGTTAAGCAAGCGCATGGATTTACCGGAAGATAAGATCCGTAAAGTGTTGAAGATTGCAAAAGAACCGATCTCAATGGAAACACCGATTGGTGACGACGAAGATTCGCATTTAGGCGATTTCATCGAAGACACCAACATTGAATCTCCAATTCAATCTGCAACCAGCAGTGGTTTATCGGAAGCAACGCAAAAAATTCTAAACACGCTAACGCCGCGTGAAGCGAAGGTATTACGTATGCGTTTTGGTATTAACATGAATACCGACCATACCTTGGAAGAAGTAGGCAAACAATTCGACGTAACCCGCGAACGCATACGTCAAATCGAAGCAAAAGCCTTACGCAAACTCCGCCACCCTTCCCGCTCAGAACAACTGCGTAGTTTCTTAGAAGACCAAGAGTAACTTTCTGAACAAATCCCCGGATGATACAGTCCGGGGACTTGGTTTCCCCACCTGAAATTCTTTATCAAACCCCTAGTGCAAACCCAGAAAACCTTATGTATACTTACCGCCTGCATACGGGCCCATAGCTCAGCTGGTTAGAGCAGAGGACTCATAATCCTTTGGTCCTAGGTTCAAGTCCTAGTGGGCCCATATCATTGAATAATAAAGCAAAAAACCCCACTTCAGGGGCATCAAAAATACCCTAAATTTAGCACAAAGGGACACTCCTGGGACAGTCAAGCGCAACAAATCACAATACTTCTATTGTTAAAAACTGCTTATAATAGTTATCATTTCTTCAACCTCAAGGAAGGGGCTTACATTGAAAGGAAGGATTGGAACGGTCATAACTAGTCTTATTCTATCGTTTTTTAATACTACTCATGCCACAGAACCTACTCGCAGCATTGTTACTCCACTCTATCAGAAAACAACCTCTACTCAAGCAAACGAAATACTTGGCTACATTAATAAAAAACTTCAAGATGCCGGCTTCCCAAAAGATGCGAGGGAATATATTTTAAATGTTTCAAAACAACAAATTGCTGCCAACCCCAAGCCTCCAAATTTCGATCAGGAGCTGATTGATAAAAATATTTCCATGCTTATCGAGAATCTAAAGATTAAAGGTCAGAAATCTTCTCTGATTTCTAAGCAAATATATGTAGCAAGTAAATATGAAAAGCCGTGGGAATATTTAACAACCGCTAGTAGCTTTGAACTTTTTAATTCTAAATCTGTATTTAGTGACACAACGCCCCTGGCTATTGAGGAGGCTATCAAAAAGATATGTCCTATTTTTCCATTTTGCCAAAGCCCAACAAAACCTAAGAAAAAATGATAAAAGGAAGACTTAATGTCAGCCAATCTTGAATTACACAAATTAGCAATTGAGATCGCGGTCCAAACAATAATAGTACTTATTGGTTTGTCTGCATCAACTATTACATTCACTTCTATATTTGCACAGACATCTAAAAAAAATAACGTTTCTTGCTGGGAAAAAAGTTCATGGTTTTGCATGATTGCTTCTATTGTTTTTGGCACCTTGGCATTATTAAAAATAATTGGGAACCTTGATGCTAATCAACAAGAGATTTACGAAACATTTACGTGTTATTTTGCTGGTACCCAGATTATTCTATTCGGAATAGGTTTGTTTTGTCTGGTTATGATGGGCATAAAAAAATAACTGCTTTATTTTGATATAATATTTTTTAGAATGTTAGTCTCAGACTTCAAGATTTTTTAAAATCTGATAAAGCATGTTAAGAAATAATCAGCTCGTATTTTTGATTGCTCAGTCTTGCAGCTTTAATATCTGCATGTGGAAGCTTATTTTTTGACAACGCTCTGATCATATTGCATTGTTCTAAATCCATCCTACAACCTAAGATAATTTCTTTCATTACTTCAGCGGGCAGATCAAACAAATATATTGGCCAACCGTCACGGCCTTGCATAAACTCATTAGGAGATTTACCAGCCGGTAATCGCTTGAATAACCTCCACTCTCTCTCGTATTCCCACTCAAGACTTTTAGTAAAGTATGTTTCATCGGGGCTTGGGTTTGGAAATATCACCGTGGGCCTTTGCTGCTGATATTTAATACGCTTCAAAAAATAGCTTCCCTGAGGACAAGTAAAAAACTCATTTTCTGTATCAAAGCCAATAACGAAGCCTTTATGAAAAAAACCATAATGCGCCCACATTAATAAGCTATCAGGTACCTCGGTCAGACATAAGGCCAAACTACCTGAAGCCATAACCTCTTGAATTAACCATAAGACATAACTCGGATCGGCTAAAAAAGCAGAATATGTAATTTTTTGAATTTCCTCTATCGCCTCCTTTGGCCCTCCATGATGACCTATCAGCAACGGCATTATGTTATTAAACTGTTCCTCTGTTATAGCAGAACTTGGGATAGGGCGAAGCTCAAAAGGGTCATTGTAAATTCTTGGTTGAGAAAATCTAATTTTCAAGTTTTGCAATACATCGACTCTTTCTGGGGGAAAGTACTTATACAAGATCATTTATTAACCCCTGTCTTTTGCTCAAAATAAATCCTAAAAATCTACTTCATGAGAAGCAATTACCCCACAACTGCCCCAGAGAAACAAATTTTCTCCTGCAAAAACCTAAATATCATGCTGTTACAAGTTAATTACATAGGATTATGTATCCCATGTTGTCATTTATCGCTGATTAATGTACCCTCTCGCCATTCATAATCACAAATGGCTTTTAAGATGGCAAGCATTGAGAAAAGAAAAACCAAAGAGGGAAAAGCAATTTTCCGAGTTAAGGTAAGACTAAAAGGCTTCCCTGAACAAAACGCCTCTTTTGAACGCTTAACCGATGCCAAGCGCTGGGCACAGCAGACCGAATCAGCCATCCGTGAAGGCAGACACTTTAAAACAAGTGAAGCTAAGCGACACACACTAGGCGAAATGGTTGATCGCTACATTCAAGATGTTCTACCCCACAAACCAAAGAATAAAAGTAATCGCACTTTACACCTTAACTGGTGGAAGTCCGAACTTGGGAAATACACTTTGGCTGATGTCACCCCCGCCATCATTGCAGAACACAGAGATAAATTAGCAAAAGTAACCACCAATCGCGGTGGACTACGCTCACCATCAACCGTTGTGCGCTATATGGCTGCCCTTTCTCATGCTTTCACTATTGCCGTTAAAGAATGGGGCTGGCTCGATGACACCCCCATGCGTAAAGTGACAAAACCAAAAGAGCCTCGCGGTCGTGTACGCTTTCTATCTGACGATGAGCGCTCTCGCCTATTAGCTGCTTGCAAGGTAAGTGACAGTACCCACCTATATATCACAGTAGTATTAGCTCTATCCACAGGCGGGCGGCGCATGGAAGTCCTAGGATTACATTGGAATAATGTTGATTTAACGCGCGGCATTATCACACTGCATGAAACAAAAAATGGTGAACGCAGAATATTGCCGCTTGCAGGCCATGCACTTGACCTCATGAAAGAACACTCGAAAATTAGGCACGTTAATTGTGATTTAGTATTTCCAGGCAAAAATCTTAAAGACCCAGTGGATGTTCGCACTCCCTGGGAAAACGCATTAAAACGAGCAGAGATCACCGATTTTAAATGGCACGATCTGCGCCACTCCTGCGCTTCTTACCTAGCAATGAACGGCGCAAGCCTAGCTGAAATTGCTGAGATTCTCGGTCACAAAACCTTACAAATGGTAAAACGCTACGCTCATTTATCTGACGCGCACGTTAGCAAAGTTGTCACCAGCATGAATGAAAAAATATTTGGGTAGCCTCTATGACAACTAAAACCTGCACTATTTACTTTGCATTACATCCACCAACAGAAAGAGTTATACCTATTGAAGAACAAGAAAAATATCTTAGCTGTAAATTCTGGAAAATTTCCAAGCAAGAAGCAGACCTGTTTTATTATACATATCCCGCTTCAATACATGGCGAATTTTACAGAGTAGTGGGCATTTTAAGTTGTCGGATATTCGAGAAAAAAGACATAATGCAGGCTTGGCAGCAAATCCAACGGCTAATTGATTTATATCGCTTTGGCAACAAAAGAGTTCAGTACCATATAAGCAAATTACCAAAATATAAAACCATACTCGACGGAATAACCTCTGATACGACTTATCCAAAAAATTATCTTATTGACGATGTTTTAACTTGGGCAGCGCAAAAACAAATCATTACCACCTCATCACTCAAGCTAATTAGCAACAAAATAGAGCTGACTCGTGAAATTCCGTTTAACAAACACAATAATACAAACGAGTTCCGCATTGAAATCATTAAATTGTTGGTTGAACATAATCAAAGTCTCTTATATGAAGATGCAAAAGCACTCCTATTCCCAGAGCAAGATTTATTTGCAAGGCTATCCAACGCAACAAACGATGGGAAGATAATTGCAGCACACTCAATCAATATGGATAAATATGATTTTGATACTCGTTCACTCATAAAATGGCTTATACAAAACGAATTTCTGTCAAAAGAAATAACCGCGGAGTTTCCTACACTAGAAGTTGAAGCTATCAAAGAAAGTATTGTGAAATATCGCGGTTCATTAGACTCTTTAAGCAAATTAGTTAGTCAGGGAAAGGACAGAAATGATCTTCTGTCGAAAGCGGAAAATCACGAGTATAAAATCTACCTAAAATATCCAAGAAAGTATCTCCGATGGCGGGAAAAATGGAAAGAGATGCTTCTAGCAGTTGGAACGAACTATTTTGCTGAACAGCGTTACGATGGTTTTGGTCAATTAAAAATCTTCCACACTGATGACACCTTCCGCTGTCAATTTGGTGGCCTAACTATCGACATGCTGTTGCATAACGAAGAACCAGAATATTGCACCTCAAAGCCCGCTTATGAAATTGAATTTGTACCAACCTCTCGAGAGTTCGATCTTGGCTTACAGCCATATATAGAGATACCTTCAAACAAAATCAATGATCTCATTTCAGATAACAACCTAATTTTTATAGAAAAAAATGAAAGCAACAAGACATCCATAGAAAATTTTTCCGCTCTAGAAAAAATGCAGCCACGCAATAGCGGCTTACAATTCAACGACATTAGCGTTAGCGAAGACAGCGACCATTGCTTCACATTCAATAAACGTGGCAAATGCTACGAGATCAAATATTTTAGCGATAAAATCATACTAGAATACTCAAAAGGCTTGGCTTACATTGAACAACTTATTAAGCGACCAAAAAAAGAAATACATGCAAACGAACTAGAGTTTTTAGTCAACAAATCACCGCAACTTGACGATACTGCAATTAGCGCCCAGGAACTTGAAGATAACAGCATGACAATTGATGGCAATACAAACCTAGATGTCCTTGCAGATGAGAAAACAATTAGGGATGTCAAAGCTGCAATAAAAAACCTTGATGAACAAATTGAAGAAGCAAATCAGGCCGGTTGTCTTGCAGAATTAGAAAAGCTGCAAGAAAACAAGGAGAAGTTTGTCCAATACCTCGGGAGCGTTACAGGCTTACACTACAAACCACGCAAAACACTTAACCAACAAGATAGAACCAGAAAAAGAGTAGGAGCAGCAATCAGCAGAGCAATAAGTATAATAAAACCTTATTCACCTGATTTGCATATCCACCTTTCTAGCGCTATACATACAGGCCTTTATTGTGAATATAAGCCCAACGAACAAGTTGATTGGCGCTAGTCACAATAAAAGTAGCAACCTGCCACACATCAATTAGCGATTCGCCAATCATAAATTAGCGCCTTATCTCCTGTAACGCATGACATTTCGTCATGCAAATCTACAACTAATAGTCACAGGAGATCATTATGTCCGCTAGCTTTGACAAACGATTAGCCACCGTCAAAAAAATTCCCTCTCTCTATCCCAATGTCTTTACAGAAAGCTCTATCCGTTGGCTTATTTTCAATGAAAAGGCAAATGGCTTCAGCGCATGCATAAGGCGTCTCGGACGAAAAGTTCTCATCGACCTTGATGCCTTTGAATCATGGATTGACGAACAAGGAGGTGCAAAATGAAAAATCAAAATAGCACCACCTCTCAACGCAATCGATTGCTCAACAGACTGCAAAAAGGTCAATGCTCTACCTTTGAATTACGTCATAGGGACGACATTCCATGCGTTGCAGCAAGGGTATACGAATTAAGACATAACCTTGGTTACAACATCCAAACTCATTGGATTGAAGATGATAACCCTGGGGGTGGCAGCCATCGTGTAGCAAATTACGTTTTAATGCCAGGCAAATGGCAAGGAGGCGCACAATGAAAAATCCATCTTCTTTAACCATTCCATTGCAAAAAAAGTCTAGCGCGCCCCTATGCAACCTCAATTGTACATGCAATCAATTGAGAGAGAAAATGAATCAACATTTGATAATGCTAATCTCAATTGCTGAGGGTCTAGCACTTACTTATTACATTTCCGATGAATCAATACCTGAGAAATTAAGACAAGAAGGCATCTCTGATCGAAAGCAGTTTTTCAGCATGCTATTTCAAACCATTCAGCGCATCGACAGTGATGTTAAGGAGGTGCCTTATGTCTAGAATTAGATGCGTTAAGCCTGAGTTTTGGACCTCCGAACAGATCCTTACCTGTACGCGTGATGCAAGGCTGATATTTATAGGGCTATGGAATTTCTGTGATGATGCGGGCATACACCCTGCTTCTTACGTGCGACTTAAAGCGGAAGTGTTCCCCGCTGATAATTGCGAAATTTCCGATATTAAGCGCTGGATTAATGAGCTAATAGAAAACCAATTAATACGAGAATATGCAGTTGAAGAAAAGCTATATTGGCAAGTGACGGGCTGGAAACGTCATCAACGTATTGATAAACCCACTTATCGTCACCCTGCACCACTATCATCACTTAAAGCTATTGAAGATAACTCCGCGAATACCCTTATAGTTCTCACCGATAATTCGATGAATCAACAACGACATCTACACGAGTCATCGGTTACGGATAGGAATGGAAAGGAAGGGACTGGAGAGGATGGGAATGGAAAGGAAATATCTTCTTCCCTACGGGAAGATATCGCCAGCAAAGCTGACTCACAGCACCCAACAAATAAATCAAACTGCCCGCATGAAGAAATAATTGCGCTTTATCATAAAATTTTGCCTATGTGCGCTCAAGTGAAAGTCTGGAACAAAACACGCAGAAGCTATCTTAGGCAACGGTGGGTTGAAAACACAAAGCATCAAGATATCCAATGGTGGGAGAAGTATTTTGAGTATATTGAACAATCTCACTTCTTAACTGGTAAGACAGAGGGTAGAAATGGTCAGCCTCCCTTTATTGCAGATTTAGAATGGCTTATTCGACCCAATAATTTTGCAAAAATAATTGAAGGAAAATTCAATAAGGGGCAGCCATGAATGGAATCTATACAAATGAAGCTCTAGCCGAACAAGCCGTATTAGGCTCGCTTCTTCTTGACAACAGCACTTGGGACGATGTTGCTGATAGCTTAAATACGAATAGCTTTTCATTGCCCTTTCATCGTGAAATATTTCAAGTACTCCAAGGATTATTGGGTGAGGGAAAAAATGCCGATATAATATGCGTATCACAATGCCTTGCCAGTAAAAATAAATCCGAAGAAAACTATTTATTTGTTCAGGTATGTGACATCGCAAACGGAGTATTCACCTCGAAATGTATCAAACACTACGTTGAGCTGGTTAAACAAAACAGCATCGACAGGAAGATGATTTGCGCTGCCCAGAATATTATAACGAGTGTAAAAGAGAAAAAGGAAAATCGTCTCGATTATGCCCAACAAAGTATCTCTGAAATTGCTGATGGCATACCCAGCGATATTACCTTGGTGGGGGACATTTTATCAGAAGTAATTGCTGATATTGATGATAGGCACACTAAGAAAACAGAGATAACCGGCCTCAGCACGGGATTTTCGGATATTGATAAGATTGCTCATGGGTTGCATGGGGGTGATCTAATTGTACTCGCTGGCAGACCAAGCATGGGGAAAACCTTACTTGCAATGAATATTGCTGAGCATGTCGCCTTCTCAGTCAATAAACCCGTTTGTATTTTTACCCTTGAAATGAGTAAAAAACAATTGCTCGAAAGAACAATATCCAGTGTCTCAAAAATTAGCGCTGATTTACTGCGGTCAGGGAAATTATTAGAGCCTGATTTTCAAAAAATAACTGCCGCCATTCCAGTGATAAAAAATTCCAAATTATATATCGATGACCGCGCCTCACTTAGAGTATCGGATATTCGCGCTAAATGCAGACGGATTAAACGCGAGCATGGATTGGCACTTGTAGTTATCGATTACATAGGATTAATGGCTGGTGATGGTGATAACGAAAATTTGCGCGTAGGGAATATATCACGCGGTCTTAAATTATTAGCTCGTGATTTAAATGTACCTGTAATTGCTATTTCTCAACTCAATCGCGAAGTAGAGCGCCGTAATAATAAGCGGCCAATGATGTCTGACTTACGGGACAGTGGGTCTGTTGAACAAGATGCAGACATGATTTTCTTCATTTATCGAGAAGAAGTATATGAGAAAAATAGTGTTAACAAGGGGCTCGCGGAAATCATTGCTGCTAAGAACCGCAACGGGAATATTGGAACGATAAATCTAACATTTAATAGCGCGTATTGTCGGTTTGATAATTACTTTGGCGCACCCCCAATTAGCTGTCAACAATCAACTAAATGGAAGGGCCAGTCTTTTGAGTATTAATCGCTTTGTTATTAACAGGAAAATGCAGGAGAAAGAGATGGCAAAATTTTCTAAAGGTGTTTCAGGTAACCCAGGCGGGAGAAAGCCTGGCACAGGATATCGCCAGCAGGTTTTTAATGCTCTTATTGTCCCTCATCGAGAAGCTATAATTCAAAGAGCGCTTCAAATGGCTTTAGGCGGCTCAGAATCAATGCTTAAAGTTTTTCTTGATCGCATGTTACCCGCAAAACCTATCGATGAACCAGCGCCGCCTATGAGCTTATTAGGCGACTCATTAGTTCAGCAAGGTAAAGAGATTTTGGCACTTATGACTTCTGGAGCGCTAACACCATCGGAAGGAATGGCATTGATTAATGCTTTATCATCGCAATCTAAATTGATGATAACGGATGAATTGATTAAACGAATTGAACAATTAGAGGAGCAATGCTATGCGAGGACTCGATAAACGAATCGAACGGTTAGAAAACAAACTTATTCCGCGGCTTACTCATCTTGTTGTAATGACCAAACAAGGAGAAAAAAAAGAAGCAGCGCTTAAACGAGTAATGTTAGAACAAGGAATTTCAGAGCTGCCAAAGGACTGTTTTTTAATTATCCTGAACCTTCATAAAAGCAGTTAATCAATTTTTAGCTGTTTTGCTGGGGGAAATAACGCGCCCACTTCAACCTTCAAAGTCTTAGCTATTCTTATCAGGTTGAATGCCGCAATGTTACGTTCCCCGCGCTCTATTCCGCCCATATACGTCCTATCCAGACCTACTTCGGCCGCAAAGCTTTCCTGAGAAAACCCCTTGTCTTTGCGGAGTTTTCTGATTTGCTGACCTAGCTTGACAAGGCATGTCTGTTTTTTGTTCATTTGCTAAGAATAAGTGTGATATACTCATAGAGCCACGGACTATGAGTATCAAAAAAGGAGGGTTTACTTTAAATTTTATTAAGATGAGGTATGAAATATGGCGCTAATTGCTGCATTACTAGGCATGATCCTATTTGCATTATTTCTAATACACATAAGCATGGGTCGATTACACGAAATCCTTTCCGATACACTAAGAACTCAAAAACAAACCCAAAATGACATTCAGGGTATCTCACAGCATTTATATCGCTCTGAGAATAAATTCAATTACAGTGAGCATGAAGCCCTCCTGTAACAAATAAATATAAATCAAAGCGCGCCAGAAATGTATTTTTATTGTTCAAATTTTGCTTAATATAGGAAATACTTGTTGCAAAATAGCCATAAATGGGTACAATTTTATCATTTTTAGGCACGGAAAAGCCGCATTATTTTTGAGGCTTTATCCGGTGAAAAAAATCAAAGTCACATTTTTGAGCTTAGCTATAGCTTTTGTTATAGCTACCATACTTTACTCAGCGACAGCATCTCATAATAACAGTGCAAGTGAAGACAAGACCGCCACTAGCACAGCTACATCAAAGAAAAAAGAACTGACAGTAAAAAACTGTCCTGCCGCCAATCAGTTTTATGAAACTCTGGAAAATTATGGTAAAGAAATTGAACTTAAGAACAAACAAAATAATACTGAAATTACTGCGGACGAAGCTAAAAAATCATTTAAAACTTATCTAATTACAATTTCAAACAGCCCATTGCTTGCTCGCTTAGAGAATCAATCGCTCACCAATAATGAATGTGGCGCAGTTTCATTAGGTATCCTTGAAGCGATTTATGGCGAGTTAAAAGAGAATGATAAAATAAAAAATGCTCATCAAAAAGTTCTTGAATTTGCCGACGGTAATAACCCGCTTGCAGTAACTAGTTTATGCTACCAAACAGAGAATAACTCGGAAATTGTAAAATACTGTAATGCTATAATTGACCATAAGTCGCTTTTTGATACTCAAACAAATGAAACTGCGGCTATCAAACTCGCAACCTTTTATTACTCAAAAAAAGATATAGAATCACTTAGTAGACTCTGCGAGAAATCCAACAACTCATCTTGTTATCGTGACTTGGAATATTTAACAGACGATCTATATAAAAAATATGGGCTAGCCTCAACTGAAAAATATTATTTACAACTAATAAAATATCGTGAAAACGAGGTTGCAAACTACAAAAGTGACTCTTCAGATATCAACTCAAAAATAACAACAGATCACAGCTTTAATCTTTATAGTCTAGCCTCACTTTATGAAAAAATGCACATGACAAAAAAGTTGGTAAATGTGTGCACTACTGGGCTTGATTTAGACGATTTGCAAAAATCCTCGTGTGTCTTGCGATTATTATCCCTTGGTGATCAATATAATAATGCTAAGCGTTTTGAGGATGCATTTAATTTGTATATGGCAGCCGCGCAGATAATAGAATCAGGAGATTATTTTTCTTCAATAGCAAAAGTACAAATTGCTGATATGTATTACAAAGGGAATGGTGTTAAAAAAGACAATAATCAAGCATTAGAATGGTATTATAAAGCGCTGAAAGATCTTAATAGCAAACCATTAAAGTCAGATATATTTGGCAGCATAGGAGTCATCCTATATTCTCAAAATGATGTTATTGGTGCATTTAATAATTATAAAAAATCTAGCGAACTTGGAAACTCTTGGTATCAAACGAATTTAGCATCCATGTATTTCTATGGTAACGGTGCAATACAAGATTTTGCTGAGGCTTACGCATGGGCAAGTGTTGCGCTTTCGATTGGCATAAAAGATGAAAAACATCGAAATAATGCTCTATCCATAAGGAACTCTGCCAGAACCTTATTAATCTACAATTCACAACCAGGAACATCATTAAAAAACGCAAATGAATTAGCAAAAAATTACTACGAAAAATACATAAATTATTCAGACTCATCTAATAGTATGAATAATGTTTAAAACATTAGCACTCACCACTACTGTCATTCTAGGCTTAGCCATTTCAGGTATTACTTTGGCAAAACGCGGTTGTTGTTCGTGGCATGGTGGAGCAAACCATTGTGACAGGAGTAGTTATCGTATTATTTGTAATGACGGTACTTATTCAAAATCCTGCTTATGCGAACAGAACTCAAATAATAACAAGTTCCGATATTAAGGCCTGATGCCCCTATGAAAATAATATATATATTTACTCTAATGACTTTGATTGTAAGTACATCCACCCAGGCTTATTCGTCAAAGCTTTGGGGTAACCTTAATTATGGGATGAGCGTAAGTGACGTTAGAAAGATATATCCAGATTCTAAATTTTTAAATATTCCAGAAGTGATGGGAGCCCCAACAGAAAAAAATCCTTGTCGGAATATATTGAAATTAGATAGTTTTAAAGTTGCCGGATATGACTTTGAGTCACGTTTTTGTTTTAGAGAGAATAAGCTCATTCAAGTCTTGCTTGAGATTAAAGGTAAACCTAATGCTGATGACGGACTGATTGCTGTAGAGCGAGTGCAGGGTGCGTTATTAAATGAATATGGTGACCCCTCAAGTGAGAAATATAATAATTACGGTGCGCCTATGCGTGGTTATGAAAAGTTATCAAGATGTCAGCATAGAATATTAAAATGGAAGAAATCTGAAGACCTGATGATTACACTAGTCTTCATGGTGGTAACTGAGGATTTAATCAATTTGAATATTGTCTATCAAAATTCAAATGATATTGGGTTTAGGAATCGCTGATCAATTCTGCCAGCGATTGCCTTTCTTCGATGGGACACTCCTGGGACTCTTGTCAGCAACAAATGGCGAAATTTGACAGTGCAGGACAACAGCAGAACAATAGCAACTCATTGATTTAATTATTGTAATTTATTGCAGCTTATTGTTGATTATTGATTCCGTATATCTCATAATCCTTTGGTCCTAGGTTCAAGTCCTAGTGGGCCCACCAATAGAATCAAAATCTTACAAGGGTTCGCGAAGGGCGGATTTTAGTCCCAAATGCGACAGTCATTTTTGTACTGCTGTATAAACACTTCTTGAGGCGTTTTGTACCCCAAACATTTTCGAGGGCACCGGTTCATTTTTGCTGCTAATAGATCAAGGTCT
>JBDTIZ010000215.1:0-4420 GCA_039936115.1 Gammaproteobacteria bacterium | reverse complement strand
TGTCACCCCGCACTTGTTGCGGGGTCTGGAATTAAAACAGAAAAAAGTCATAAAAAAATATAATGTGTTTTTATTACTTAAAGCCCGGACCCCGCAACAAGTGCGGGGTGACAAAATCAATTGCGGAGTGACAATATCAAGTGCGGAGTGACAGCATCAAGTGCGGGATTGATAGCATCAAGTGCAGGATTGATAGCATCAAAGTGCAGGGTTGATAGCATCAAGCGCAGGATTGACACAGCCCCTACAAAAACTAATAAATCTAAAAGCTTTAATTCTCTTAAGTATTCCTTAAGCTCACCCAGGCTAAACTAATTAATTAGCGACTAACACAAGGAGAGTATTAGTATGCCATTATTACCTTTGCAACAAAGTCATATTGAAGCCTGTATCGGACACCTCTTTAGTGACTTACCCCAAGAACGCAACGCATTAAAGAAACATGCTGCCAATCTTAAAAAAATCTTTAAGGGCTCTCCTATCAAGGTAGAAGAGTTTACTTACTCCGCCACTCCAAATGAATTGTTTGAAACGTGCAAAACGATAGTAGATTGTCTAGAAAAACCCACCACCTACTTCAAAGGGATTGAGATCTCTAATCAAGATATTACAATCGGTGAAATTTATGTGGGTCTGCTTGCTTTCGCGACAACGGAATTAATGAATATCGCAGAATCAATTCACCTACCGTTCAAAAACTTAGAATGGGACCCCGTTTCTATTACCGCCGCCCTTGAAGAAAAGCCACAGTTTCAAACAAAATATGAACCCGAAAAAATCAAAGCCACGCCACCTGATTATCCGCATCCTTATTTTATAGAACCCGATGGTCGTGCTTACACAGTACAATTAGTACCTGTCCAAGAAAGAAGTCGATTAGACATTACTGTTAATATGACAACTCATCCGAATCAAAATCTAACGTTTTCATTAGCAGACTTTCCCGATACTGAAGTCGCAGACGATGGCAGTGCATTTGATACGTTCATAGCACATGAAAGAGAACATGCTTTAGTAGAAGCAGAAGCCGCTGCTCAGCATTTCATGGCAAATTATTTTTTCTCTTTGCCAGCGAGGAAGTTGCTCACCCATTTATATTACTTTCAAAAAGTGAATTCGGGAGAAATCGCTTTCGAATGGATACGCTTAATCAATGACGTACAGCTAGAGACATTGACTTCTCCGCTCATCATTCACCGCCTAGAAACCGGAAAATGCAATTTGCAAACCGCATTGAGCTATTCGGCAGGCGAATTCCTAGTGGTAACCCATCATTTCTGGAATCAGAAATTTCAAGCAAATGAATATAATCCTGCTGAATTTAAAAACCTTACTCGCGAACAAGGTTTGAACCTCACTATCCCCCCAGTGACCAAAGCCATTAATGCTAAAATTATTAGTGTTATACAGGCCAAAGAAATGTCGCCTTATGCGAGAGATGTATTTAGCCATGGATACTATTTTGATTTGGTAGAAAAAGGATTGCTTGATTTTGACGTCATCAAAAATGTGACGCGACATGAAAGAGATATCCTTCTAAACCCTGCAATTTTAGCTTTATTGTATAAAAATAAACTATCTATTCAAGATGCAAAAAAACTTTCTAAAGAGATTGCGGATCATCTTAATTTTAATCCTTTAATTTGTTATCTCGTCAAAGCAGGCATTTTGGAATTATTTAACGTGGAGCTTATTGTTCACAAGAGCGGCTCAAAAGTCACGAAAGAAGTCGTCGATGCAGAGAAACTCAATAAATTTGACCCTGCTAAATTAGCTATACTCATCAAAGATTTTATCAGTTTAACGGCTGCAAATTTATTAGATGATTCAGACTTAAATCATATTTATAAAAATTTTCCGGGAATGTTGATGCTGTTACCTTGCGATAAACAAGATGAAAAAACTCAATTGACGCCTGGATTGATATTATTAAAAGATCCGATTATTAATAAAAAATGTGTGTCACATATGTCATATCGATTAAAAAATATTTTTGATAACAAACCACAAAATATTTCGCAAAAATATAAAGACACTTTTGAATTCATTGTGTCAGACTGCCAACGGTTTAATATTAATTTTGCTGACATTCTGGAAAAAGAGTTGGACGCTTGCTTGCATAGAAAGCTGAAAGACCCGAAAGACCCAGGGTCTGATACGGTTATGAATAACTTAAAAGTGCTTGGACTCAATGCAGTTAATGTTTATGGCAGGCAATTTGCAATACGCTACTTTGCTGTTTATGAAAAAAAGCCTTACTTTTTTAACAAGATTGCCGATACATATGCCATCATTGATCAGGATATTTTAAAGCTTGCGGGTAGTAATGCGACTTATCTTGCAGAATTGCGTTGTGAAGCAGTTAAAATATTACTTTTAAAAATTAAATCCTCATTAGGCGCTGTCAATCAACCCGATATTTATCAAAAAATTCATGCCGCGATTACAAATGCTGAACATCTTGAAGCTAAAAGTTCGGCGGTTGAAATTGACAATTGGCAAACTACGTTTACGAATGTTATCGAGATGGCTCGAGAAGAACGAAATCGTCCGGCGCCAAAAAGGAGTTTTAAACGTAAGATCACGAGCGGCCCTTTGATTTTCACCATAAAACGACAGCAAACAATTCCGGAATTTTGTGATGGCTTGATTGCACTAAGCCCTATTTCGCTTCCAAAGCCTGTTGCAAAACCTACTCCGCCACAGAGCTCGACTACGTCTATGTCATTGGTTTCGAGTACGTATTAATTGATTTTTTGAAGTCATGACTAACACGGAACGTCTATGCCATTGACTAGCGGCTTTTGCAGGGCAAACCGGCCACCGCCGTCATTGCGAGCGCGAGCGAAGCAACCCAGGCTTTATTGTCACTTAATTAGCACATAAATCTAAATGGAAGGTTAGATTTTATACTTTCTCCTACTTTGCGAGTGACAATAAAGCCTGGGTTGCTTCGCTCGCGCTCGCAATGACGGCGGTCGCCGGTTCGCTCCTACAAAAGCCGCCCGTCAGTGGCGTAGACTTCTCGCGATCTCATTGACGACAGGCCATACGCGGCAAATCTCCCCGCTTACCCACTGCATAGTTCATAAAGAAATTTTTCAGCGGCATTAGAGAATTCGTCAACGACAATCCAACATTCCTGAAAGTCTGAACCGTCTGATTCTGTTTGATAAATAAATGTTTCAACACATCCACAGTCGCAAGCATTGTTAAATTATCGGTTTTGCGCCACCGTTCGTATCGCCGCAATGTTGCTAAACTTGAAAAATCGCGTCGCTTTTGTATTGCCTCTTCAATCACTTCAACAAGCGTAGCTGCATCCAGCAAACCGAGATTAACGCCTTGTCCAGCCAATGGATGAATGGTATGCGCCGCATCACCGATTAACGCAATACGCGCTTGCACATAATTTTTGGCATGCCGCATCCGCAACGGGAAATGATACCGTGTTGATGCATGATTTATTTTTCCTAATTTGTTTTCAAATGCGAAACTCAGCCGCTGACAAAACTCATCATCATTTAATTGCAACAATTCTTCTGCATATGAGTGCTCTGCTGACCAAACAATTGAACACGTATGCGAATCACTCAGCGGTAAAAATGCTAAAGGTCCTGTTGATAAAAATCTTTGTCTCGCCGTTGCATCATGCGGAAATTCTGTTTTTACAGTAGCAACAATTGCTGTTTGCTCATAATCCCAAGTTTTTAACTCAATATTTGTTTGCGCGCGCACCCACGAATTGGCGCCGTCCGCTGCAATCACTAATTTCGTCGTTAATTTTTTATTTTCGCTAGTGACTAACTCAACGCAATCAGAAGAATTTGTTAAAGAAATCAATTTAATCGGTTGCATAAAATCAATTGAGGATGAGTCTTGAACTTTTTCAAGCAAACTGGTTCGAATCACGCTATCTTCAACGATATAACCTAATGTGGCTTCATTGATTTTCGCGCAATCGAAATGCAACTGACCGCGGCCTGCTTCATCCCAAACGGTCATTTGCAAATAAGAACTAATGCGTTTTTTTGTGATGGCATTCCAAACTGAATTATGTTGTAAAATTTTTTTCGAAGCGAGCGAAATGGCGCTGACACGATAATCGTACTGCGAAGCATTCCAATCAGCAGAGACTGGGTTTGCTTCGAGTAATGCGATTTTTAACGTTGGATTTTTTGCGAGGGCTAATGCGGTCGTAGCACCAACGATTCCGCTGCCGATGATGATGATATCGTAGTGAGACTGGGTCATTGGCAAGTTCCTGCTTAAAAACATGATTCCCAACTTTTATCGGGGCGAACCGGCGACACCGTCATTGCGAGCGAAGCCTGTCACCCCGCACTTGTTGCGGGGTCTGGAATCAAAAACATAAAAAAGTCATTAATAAAATAAAATGTATTTTTATTATTTAAAACCC
>JBDTIZ010000214.1:0-3703 GCA_039936115.1 Gammaproteobacteria bacterium | reverse complement strand
CCGCTAAGTGATCGAATTGGGATGTTAGTTTTTTTCAAGCTAGCACGGATCTCTTGATCGATTAATTCCATGATTTCGTGGCGATTGCCTAAGGCTTTTGAGATAGCGTTTTTTAGAATGCGATAACGCATGGGATACAATGCAGCAAAACCTAGATCTTCAAATTCAATTCGAAAAGCGTGCATGCCTAAACGATTTGCAATAGGCGCAAAAATTTCCAGTGTTTCTTTAGCAATTCGGCGGCGTTTTTCGGGTGGTAAGCAACCGATGGTTTTCATGTTGTGCAAGCGATCAGCAATTTTGACGAGAATAACTCGTATATCGCGAGCCATTGCCATAACCATTTTACGAAAATTTTCTGCTTGAGCTTGTGCACGACTTTCAAATTCTATTTGAGTGAGCTTAGTCACACCATCGACTAGATCAGCTACTTCTTTACCGAATTTTTCTACCAAATCAGGTTTTTCAACAGAAGTGTCTTCAATAACATCATGCAAAATAGCAGCAATAATCGTCGGTGGATCCATGCGCATTTGCGCGAGAATCAAAGCAACCGCGACGGGGTGTGTTATATAAGGTTCGCCAGTAACGCGTTTTTGACCTTCGTGCGCTTTTTTGGCGAGCAAAAACGCCTCCTCGATAACGTGAATCTGAGTGTTATCAAGGTAATGTTGTAATTCTTGGCGTAGCTCTTCGAATTCTTGCACGTGGTTTTTTTCTCCTAAAGTTCAGGATGGATTTTGTAGGGGCGAACCTGTGTGTTCGCCCTGCGGCCTTAATATGCGAATCTCACTCTTCGGTCGAGAGGGCGAACACACAGGTTCGCCCCTACAAAAGCCTGTAATAAAAAGCGTAATTAAATAGATCCCTCTTTTAATTATGTATCATTTTCGTAAAGTGTGAGAAGGGAAAAGATAATTTTAACTATATTTTAGGGAGTTACAGATGCCCTGACCCGGTGTGGATCAGGGCTGTAGCAATTAATCTTCAGAATCAGTCGCAGTTACGTGTCCACTGACAGGCGTTTCATCATCAGTTGGCTGAGGAGCGACAGGCGGTTTATCGACTTCATGGGCATCGCTGAAATCAGTATGTCCAGCAGCAATTTCACGTAGAGCTACAACAGTCGCTTTATCATTTTCCCAAGGAACAGTTGGATCTACACTGCCGCGCATCAATTGACGAGCTCGCTTTGCAGCGACCATGACCAATTCAAAGCGGTTATCGACATTTTCCAAACAATCTTCAACGGTAATACGTGCCATTTAGTGTACCTCGATTTCTCTAATCAATAACAAAGTCGGCCATTTTAACCTTATTTGTAGGTTTGGAACAGGAAAAAATCTGCTAGCCCGTCGTTAATTCCCTAATCAGCGACGCCAATTTTTTCGTTTGACGGCTTTCCACCAGCCGTCCCGCTAAAATAATTGTTTTTAAATCATTGAGTGCCGTGTCAAAATCATCATTCACTATGATGTAATCATATTCAGCCACATGCGATACGGTTTCTTGGGCGTCAGCCAAACGTTTTTTTATCACATCGGATTTATCTTGATTACGCAGCTTTAAGCGTTCAGATAAAGCCGCAAGAGAGGGCGGTAAAATAAAAATGCTGATGCATTGTGAAAATAAGTGTTGAATTTGTTGTCCGCCTTGCCAGTCAATCTCAAGAATGACATCGATGCCTTTTCTCAGCATTTCTTCAACCCACGTGCGTGAAGTGCCATAAGAATTGTTAAATACCGTCGCATGCTCTAGAAAATCATCATGTTGAATCATGCGATCGAATTCAGTCTGATCGATAAAATAATAATTAATACCATGTTCTTCAGCCGGTCTTTTAGGGCGCGTCGTGTGTGAAACTGAAACGGTAATAGAAGGCAGCGTGTCTATCAGTGTTTTTACCAGCGTCGTTTTGCCGGTGCCGGAGGGAGCGGAGACTACATAAAGATTCCCAGACGGAGACATGAGTTTGTATCCTTTAAAATATTAACTTGATTGTTGTTTTACTACGCGGTCAATAATTGCCGTAGTTGAAAGATTTTTGATGACACCCAGTATCCTCACGTCGCCACCATAAGCGCGTACGATATCAGCGCCAACCACTTGATCAATCGTATAATCACCGCCTTTTACTAAAATATCGGGCTGTAATTTTTTTAACAAACGTTCTGGTGTGTCATCGTTATAAGATGTTACCCAATCCACGACACCCAGGCTCGCTAGAACCGCCATGCGTTGTTCTGCATTATTGATCGGGCGACCCGATCCTTTTAAACGTTTGACGGATTCATCATCATTGATAGCTAGCACCAAAACATCACCGAGTTGTTTTGCTTGCTGCAAATAGATCACATGGCCTGCGTGCAAGATATCAAAACACCCGTTTGTAAATACAATGCGTTTACCCTTGAGGCGAGCGTCACTGATGGCAAGTAGCATTTGTTCTTCATTTACAACACCGCTAGGTGCGGCACAACCTGTTAACGCCACTTGTAGTTCAGGCACACTTACGGTTGCGGCACCTAATTTTGCGACCACTAAACTTGCAGCGAGATTGGCAATCTTCATCGCTTGCGATAGTTTGGCGCCTGCGGCCATAGCTGCGCCTAAGACGGCAATTACTGTATCGCCAGCACCGGTCACGTCAAATACTTGACGGGCGTGTGCGGGAAGATGAAGTTCTTCTTCAGTACGTTGAATCAATGTCATGCCGCGTTCGCCACGAGTGAGCAGCAATGCATTGATATTGTGTTGTTTTAATAATGCCTGGCCGCGAGACACAATTTCTTGCTCGTCGTGGCATGTACCGACAATCGCTTCAAATTCTTTAAAATTGGGCGTGATGACATCAGCGCCGGCATAGATACTGAAATCAGTGCCTTTGGGATCGACCAACACAGGAACGTTTGCTTTTTTAGCTAATTTAATGAGTTCTTGTACGCAAGCAAGAGTGCCTTTGCCATAATCAGACAAAATAACCAAATTTGAGTTACTCAAATTTTTGGTGAAATAGCCGATGATATTTTCTGGATTAAAGGTTGGAAATTTTTCTTCAAAATCCATGCGAATCAATTGCTGTTGTCGACTAATAATGCGCAATTTGGTAATGGTCGGAATTTGGTTTATACGGTGAATGTCATGAGCCACATTCGCAGCTGTAAGTTGATCAGCCAAAATACGCGCCGCTTCATCGTCACCTGTAATGCCGACTAATGCTGTATTAACGCCTAGCGCCGCGATATTTAGCGCAACGTTGCCGGCGCCGCCGGGGCGTTCATCGACTTGTTTAATATTGACGATCGGAACAGGTGCTTCTGGCGAAATCCGTGCGGCATCGCCAAACCAGTAGCGATCAAGCATAATGTCGCCAATGACAAGCACAGAGGCTTTAGTAAAGTCAGGTAATTGATTATTCATGGGTTTTTTGCATTTTTAGTTAATAAAATTTCGTAATTTTAGCATAGAAGGTTGGAGAGTACATAGGGAAAGATTTTTGTCGGGTGGAGCCTGTGTGTTATACGCATCAAATTAAGGAATTTTGATAATTCAAAAGACGCTGTCACCCCGCACTTGTTGCCACTAGCATCCGGTAAATTAGTATAGATATTAAACACCCTTGAGAAAGCACTGTAACGTAACCCCGCATCTTACTCTGTCACCCCGCACTTGTTGCGGGGTCCGGGCTTTAAATAATAAAAAA
>JBDTIZ010000213.1:0-9091 GCA_039936115.1 Gammaproteobacteria bacterium | reverse complement strand
AGGAAAATGTATATAAAATTGGTAGTTAAAATATCAACCCAGAACGTTGTAACGTAAAATATACGCCAAGGTGACTGGATACCGCTGACAAGCCGAGGTACGACGGCGATGTGTAGAGGTAATCATTTGTTTACTGCCGTCGTACCGCGGCTTGTCCGCGGTATCCAGTCACCTTGGCGTCTGTTTTGACACTAGCACTGTATTTCCTCAAGATTCATTAGTTACGACAATATTTCCAGATACACCCCGTGCCTTCACATTTGGATCATACATAGACCCAGCAAAAATAGGCGGCACGCTAAATTTCCCAGTATTTATCGCTTTGATATGATAAATAATTTCTTTAGCATCCGTATTTAACCCGGTAAAAAACACAACTCTATCCTCACGTACATCTGCATAATCGACGTTTTCTACATGTACCGAATCACGCACGACTTCAAAGCCGCCAGGTAAAAGATCTACGATTGCAACATTACTTAAGTAATGATCGTTCAAAGCACGGACTTGAATGTGAACTTCAATTTCAGTACCTAATGTTACGCTATCGATAATATTTCCCTTCAAGTCACGATATTCACGAAACACTTCAATTCCTGTTGCCGCCGCATCTTTAGATAATGTCTTATCAAAACCCGCTTGAGTCAATTGATAGAAATACGTTAGTTTGCCAGGATTGTTGAACGTTACTTTTTTCGCAAGATCATCAACACTGACTTTCATATATGTACTATCAGCAGGTGCTAATGTCTTTTGCTGATTATCAGAGAGCGTTTCAGTAATTGAAAAGACACCATTATTGCTTGTTTGAAATGCTGTTGCATAAGCACTGAGCGCAAGACTGCTATATCCAGATAAAACAGTATTAATTTCGTTGTTATTCATTGCGGTCACTAACGGCATCACAAGTTTATTACCGATCGCGGGTAAACGATCTGGAAAATGCCGTGCAATTAAATACAAGTATTGTGCATCTGCTATATTACTATTATAGAAATCTGTTGGCGCGACAACAGAGTCATTTTGTAATTTGTATGCATTAATTAAGCGATTCGCATCAGTATCATTTTTCATTAATTCATAACTTGATGCGATATAAGCACTAATAATATCTTTTTTCCACGCCTGTGATTTATCTTGATCTAAGTACAATTGCAAATTAGTTAAGTAATTAGTCGTGATAACTTCATTGCGAGTCAAAATATAGATTGCATAGGCTTGAATTCGTGCTTGATCTAAACTTGAAATTGTTTGCCCAGCAAGATCTTTGAGATAACTCATGCCCGCACGTATCATTTCATTCGGCACGTTATAACCTTGCGCTCTCGCTTCAGTTAAAAAATGCATCGCATACACTGATGCAAATGCATTGCTATCATTTTCACTGATAGAAGGCCAATAACTAAAACCACCGCTAGACATTTGTCTTTGACCGAGCATTTGAACGGTCGCCATGATTTTATCAGTAATCGCTTTCGGATTATTAGCAAACCAAGGCTGATTTGCCATAGCGAGTAATGGTAATGCCTTACTGGTTAACTGTTCGGTGCACCCATAAGGGAAATTTTCTAGATAACGTTCTAAACCAACCACCAAAATTAATGGGCTGCTAGAAATCGCCGCTTCAACATTTCGATACTCAGGATAAAGTACACGATCAATAGAGAGTGGCTTGGTGCTATCATTTCCAGTCCCGCTGTTGATGGATGTGACAAAACTGCTAGCAGGTCTAACACTCAGTGTTGAATTCATTTTACTGAATTTATCACCATGATTTGCAACAAGTGTTATTGTTGCTGATCCCAATAACGATCTTGCACGTAACTTGTAGTGTACGGATTGTTCGCGATTTTCAGTAATCGTCAAAGTCTGATTTGCAGAACCAATAATTTCAAGTTCAGGTGTTGTCGTCATTTGCACAGCGACTTTTGCATCACCCGAATCTTTTATATTATTTGCAACACTTGCTGTGATTTCGAATTCATCCCCAGGTGCGACAAAGGTCGGCACATTTGGACTTATCACAAAATTACCGCGAATTTCTGATTTTTTATCGGTAGACCCAACCGCATCCGTTGCAACAGCGACTGCCATTACACGTAACGTACCGTTAAAATAATCGGGTACTTGATAGACTAATTGACGTGATGTGTTATCGGTATCAACGATACCTGACCAAAAAACCACGGGTAAATCAGATTTGCGTTTGAATGGATTTAGTTGATTTCTCAAGGCTGCTTCACCGCCATCCCCACCCACAGAAGACATTTCACGGTCTTGCACAAACTTAGGTAAGATCTGATCTAATGTTTGTTGCGTTATGACTTCTAGCGCATGTTTTTGGAAAAAGAAAGCGAGCGGATCGGGTGTTTTGTAATTGGCGACTTGTAACACGCCTTCATCAACAGCAAACACTATAATTTTGCCTGCTTTATCACTCGAAT
Source organism: Gammaproteobacteria bacterium (assembly GCA_039936115.1). Taxonomy (GTDB): domain Bacteria; phylum Pseudomonadota; class Gammaproteobacteria; order DSM-16500; family DSM-16500; genus DATIJJ01. The sequence continues at coordinate 6,647 of JBDTIZ010000213.1, read as the reverse complement.
ACTTCATGGTAAATGGTTCGCCTGGGCGCGCAGTCGCTTGCGTATCCAGCGTAATGTGAATGGCATGATTTTCGTGTGTCACAGTGAAAGGTACGACACTGTAACTTAATGGGCTGATGAAAATATCAGGAGATTCCCAATCGCGTACAAATGTAACATTGACATAACCATTACCTTGAAAATCTTTCGGCAAATGAATTTTTTGTACGGAACTCGTCGTAGTTGTTTTGAACCATTGTGCCGCATAGACTTTATCGCGCTCAATGGAGATTAATCCAGAACCTGTGTATGGCGCTGTAATTTGCAATTCAATATCTTCATCACTGTTGTATTCTGATTTATTTAATTTAACACTGAGCTCAGCATTTTTAGCGAGTGGTAACTGACTTGCGCCTACTACACTAAATTTAAAACGACTTAATTCAGTATTGTTTTGATCTAGAATGCTCAACGCAAAATCACCGATTTGATCAGTGGGTAACGTGTAGTTTGCACCTTGTTCTCCCACCTCATACGGTTTCGAGCTCACAATATTAGTTTGAATCAATGATTGATATTGATAAGTCCCATCCGGTTTTTTAACTAATGTGGTGACAGGGTGTAAAGCAGTTAATTGAATTTTCAAATCTTTGACGGCAGTTTGTTTTAACTCTGGATTAACAGCAATAAAGTGCACACTGCGTTGCCCATTTTGCTTGATATAACTTAAATCGCCGTCAGGTTTATATCCCACAAAATAAGCGAGCGGACTGACTAGCGCAGTAGATTGTGCTGTAACACTACGCCCACCTTCTGCTTCAAAACCTTCAGCAAAAAATGTTAATTGATAAGTTGCTTTATCAAAGCGTTCTAAATTTAAATCGAATTGAGCTTGACCATTATTATCTGTTTTTGTATCGGTTAATGTGTCCGTGAATACTTTAGTGGGTTTGTTTGGATCCAGTAGCGGATCAATAAAAATATAGTCTGGAAATTCCGAAAACTTAACACGTTCAGGTGACAATAAAATTTTCGCACTGATTTTATGCTCTGTTGCTGGCGCGCCATATAAATTCCACAAACCCACTTTTGCAGTCAGCTCTGTAGGAGAAATCCAGCCTTTGGTTTGTTCAGTGGAAAAATTGGCATCAATACGCATACGATCAGGTTGGAATTCAGCAACCTGTAGTGTGGTTGAACCTAATAAATTATCAGGGTGATCATCTTTAATAATGTAAAGATTCACCACGTATTGTCCAGTCGGCGAAGTTGCGCTGGTGTTAAAATCAAGATTCAGAAAACCCGTTGAATCTAGCGTAAATTTCTTATCTTCAATCGTTGTTCCACGAGGATCCGTCACTGTGGCTTCTAATGGCAAACCAGCTGCTTGTGTCGCAGCATAAGCTTGCTTCACAATCATTCCGATATGTGCAGCATCACCTGGACGATAAATTCCACGATCTGAAAATAAAAACGCAGTTAAACTTTGTTGTTCTTGATTACTCGTATAAAGGCCACCTACATCGTAACGGGAATAATTTAATTGCCGATCCAAATGACTATAAGGAATAAATGAGACATCATTGCCAGCACTTGCCAGATAAACGGTAGGTTCGCGCTCATCGATAAAATCTTTTAACGTAGGGAAATTCACGCGCCCTTGCACATCTGTTGTTCGCGTTAATATAGGTAAACCATTTTTACCCAAAATCGAAACAGTGACATTTGCAACAGGCACACCTTGCGTAATGGATTGGACAAATACATCATGGCTGCCATCACTGTTATCTTTGACAATTAATCCTAAATCTGTAATTAAAATTAAACGGTTGGCTTTCACATCCAGGGGTGTTTTTAGCTCTGGATCCCAACCTGTGGCTTGTAATAAAAACAAACCTTGCGGTCCGCCAGTGTTGGTTTTGGCAGAAAGATATTTGCCGAGATCTAAAGCGGTATACTGTTCTTTTGAAAGATCACCCGCATCAAATGTTTGGATATCAGTAAATATTTCACTGATATTTTGTTGATTAAATGTTTGATTGATAAATTGTGGATTATTAAAATCGCCTTGAGTCTGTGTGATTAATTGATTGATATTATCTGGTAACACACGTGCGACATTGAATTTTACTGCGGGCAATCCACGCACTAATACAGAAAGTTTTTTCTCACTACTCAATGCGAGTAATGCACCTTTATGTAAAAATCCAATTTCTTTTGGGTACTCAGGTACTTTGATGACAGCAACATAATCGTTATTCAGGACAAAATCACCAAAACCACGCACACCTTTGTCTAGTTTGAGATAAATAAAACGTGGTGTTGCTGCTTTGAATTTATAGCTATGCAGTGTTGCATAATCACGATCAGCAGGAATGGTTTGTATTGCTAAAGATGTAGCCAATTTTAAAATATCAGGCGACACTTCGCCTGGGTTTTGCCATTCATAATTCGTTTTAGTGTCTTCAGTGGCTGTGGCAGGATAATCTTGCGGCAACAAATAGACGTGTAGTGATTTATTTAATTCGCCTTCAGTCACCCCTAAGGATGTTTCTAATGCCAATACTTGCTCTGGGCGATCTTGTTCATTTCGAACAATCGATGCAGTGGCAGTATTAACTTTGAAATAACTGCTCGCATCGGGAATTAAAAGGTTTTGGGTGACAGCAGGCGTTGCACTTTCAATGCCAGAAATTGGCTTAACGCCAGGGTTAATAATTAACTCTAAATAACGTGAGACGGTGGGGAGCGGCAAATCTTCAGAATGCAGATACGCTGTGCGCTTGTGCTCATCATAAGTGACTGTATATTTAAAACGAGGTGTAATTAAGTTCTTGAGTGCCTGTAATCTTAGAACAGTTTTATTTTCGAAACTTTTGGTATCGACTGGAAAATTAAAATTAATTGTAGCAACTGCTTGCCGAAGCTTGGGATTGACGGGATCTTGATAGAATTTAAATTCAGCAATACTGGCTTGAAAAGGTAGGGTTGTGAATGAGTAGGTAAATTTTTCCATTTTAGTGCCAGGCGCGAAGACCTTTTTGCCAAAATGAATGGTATAGGTTTGTCCCGCAGGCCAATCTGTCGTTGGTGTAAATACCAAACGATTGTCGTTTTGCCAAACCCAGGTGCCGGGTATGGTTGGAGTCAATTCAATACCTTCTTTGACTTCTTTGCCGATTAAGCCTAGTGGCGCGACGGATTGCGCTGTAAAGTTATCGGTTTTGATGCCGAAATCAACCGTCATAAAATCCGGCACTAAGGTTTTGGCAAGGGGTGTAATTTGTGGTGCGGTGATTAAAGTCGTGACCAATGGTTTACGAGGCAAGTTTTGGTACCAATGATAGCCATAGGCTGCAATCAATAAAAATGCAGCGATACCCGCGGTTATTCCCCAAAATTGACGAGGCCGATCAGAGGCTTTCTGCTTTAATGTATTAAACCAAGGCGGACAACTCCAGTTAATACGCCCGATAGTTGCTGCAAAAAAAGCGCTGATAAGTACTATTAATTGTGTGATAGGTTTTTTATTCATAGTTATCCAACTTGACTTCTGGCTTGTTGTTCCATAGGGTAGCTTACTTTATTAACACCAGTGGCTCTTTTCTGCCTGAAAAGACTAGAAAGAGACACTTGACGTCTATTTGTAATCACGATCATGAAGCGACCGATTAAGCGACTTAGCATAACCCTTGTTTTTCTCTTTGTCAGCGTGTGGGCAACATTATTTTTTTCGCCTAAACCACCCTTGTTGACTGGGATCAGTTTTTCTCGTGCTATCTATGATAATCAACAACATTTGCTGCGTTTGACCCTAAGTCAGGATGAAAAATATCGTTTATTTACCCCTTTATCGCATATTTCACCTAAACTGGTTTCTGCCACATTGCTGCAAGAAGATCAGTATTTTCGTTGGCATTATGGCTTAAACCCTGTCGCGATGTTAAAAGCCGTTTGGCAAACCTATGTGATTAAATCACGCCGATTGGGTGCATCAACGATTACTATGCAGGTAGCGCGGATACGTTATGGGATTAATTCGAAAAAATTGTCGGGAAAATTGTGGCAAGTGATTCGCGCACTGCAACTTGAAATGCATTACAGCAAAAATCAAATTCTCGAAGCTTATTTAAATCTTGCGCCTTATGGAAATAATATTGAAGGTGTGGGTGCAGCGAGTTTAATTTATTTTGGCAAACCGGTTAAAATAATTTCTTTACCCGAAGCGCTGACGTTAAGCGTCATTCCACAAAATCCAACTCAGCGCACACCGTTGCAAAAAAATCTGAAAGACATTCGTAACAAATTATTTACACGATGGTTGATACATCATTCAGAAGATAAAAATAATCAAGCGACAATTAACTTACCGTTACAAATGCAAAGCGTGCATGCATTACCTTTTCTTGCACCACACTTCGTCAATACAGTTTTAAATGATATTCCAGATAAGCAACAAGAGATTATCACGACTCTAGATATACGATTGCAAACAATTCTTGAGCATGTCACACATCATTATCTGGCACGTAAAAAAAGTGTCGGCGCATATAATGCTGCAGTCATATTAGTCGACACACGCGATATGAGTGTCAAAGGTTTAGTTGGATCGGCTGATTTTTTTAACAAAGAGATCGGTGGGCAAATTAACGGGACTGAAACTAAGCGCTCGCCAGGCTCAACCTTAAAACCATTTATTTATGGTTTAGCGCTAGATCAAGGATTAATTCATCCTGATACAGTTTTAAAAGATGTGCCGCGCAGTTTCGGCAGTTATAATCCAGAAAATTTTGATTATGATTTCGTCGGCCCGATCAAAGCAAAAGATGCTTTAGTGCTGAGTCGCAACATCCCAGCCATTTATCTCGCGAATCAATTATCAAATCCGAATTTATATCAACTGTTAGAAGAAGCGCATGTTAGTAACTTGAAAGCTGAATCGTATTATGGATTAGCTTTAGTCTTGGGCGGCGCTGAGTTGAGCATGCAAGAATTAACAAGTTTATATGCGATGTTGGCAAATGAAGGTGTGTGGCATCAATTGCGCATGCGAATGGATGAACCAAATCGTTCCGGCATGCGGCTCTTGAGTCCAGAGGCAAGTTTTCTCGTATTAGATATGTTGAAAAACACCCCGCGACCACAGTCTAGTTATTCCGCAGTTAATTTACGGCAATTACCCGTTGCTTGGAAAACAGGTACCTCATCACGTTATCGTGATGCATGGTCAGTGGGTACTTTCGGTCCTTATGTCATGACGGTATGGGTTGGAAATTTTAATAATGAGGGGAATCCAGCATTTGTTGGCAAAGACATGGCTGTCCCCTTATTTTTTGAATTGATTGATGCAATCAAACATGAGCGAGGTCCATTGCCTTCAGTTGAGAACAATCCGGCTAATTTAAATTTAGCACAGGTGAAAGTGTGTAAAGCATCTGGTATGTTGCCAACGCGATATTGTCGAGACACAGAAATGACCTGGTTTATACCTGGAAAATCGCCCATACAATCCGATACGATTTATCGCGAAGTTGCAATTGATAACAAGACGGGATTACGTACGTGTCATATTAATCAGGATACGCGATTTGAAATTTATGAATTTTGGCCATCAGATTTATTGAAAATTTTTAAACGAGCTGGGATTCAGCGCCGAACACCGCCGCCGTTTGAATCGAGTTGCGCACTCACAAGCAATACAGGATTAAGTCCGCAAATTACTTCACCGCAAGTACAATTAAGTTATATTGTGCGCGCTAACGCACCTCAAAAATCATCTATTCCCTTGTCGGCAGTGACGGATGCAGATGTCGCGGAACTTTATTGGTTTATTAATGAAACTTATTTGGCAAAAACACAACGTGATCAACCGTTTTTGTGGCATGCTGGGGCGGGTAAATTTGTAGTGCGAGTAGTGGATGATCATGGTCGATCGGATGCGCGGGATGTTCGTGTTCAAATGGATAGTTAAGATTAAAAAAAATTAGAAAATATTTTTTAATCTCCGTACAATCAATATTACACTTTAGTGCTAAGGAGCAAGCCATGTTAAAAAATGTAAAATATCTTTTAGGCGTTATTGCATTAACGGCAACGACAATTTCATTTGCAGATACCTCAGTCCAGATGAAGCTGACAGCAGAAAAAGGGACAGGAAAATCTATAGGTACCATTAAAATCACTGAAACAGATCATGGATTATTATTTACACCTAATTTGCATGATTTAACACCGGGGATACATGGGTTTCATATTCATCAAAAAGACTCATGTGCACAAAATGGTATGGCAGCGGGAGGGCATCTTGATCCGAAAAATACAGAAAAACATTTAGGACCTTTTGACGATGACGGTCATCTTGGCGATTTGCCACCGCTATATGTCTCAGCGGTCGGCACATCTACATTACCTGTTTTGGCGCCGCGGTTAACTAAGATTGATGATATTAAAAATCATACGTTGATGATTCATAATGGTGGGGATAATTATTCGGATAAACCGGAGAAGTTGGGCGGTGGTGATGGGAGAATGGTGTGTGGGGTAATTGGGTAGTAATATTGACCTATGTAAACCCTCGTCTTCCCCCACGTTTTTGTATAGGGACAGGACATCGGTAACATTTTTAAAATAGGCATTTTTATGCGCCGTCATTGCGAGCGCGAGCGAAG
>JBDTIZ010000212.1:0-2858 GCA_039936115.1 Gammaproteobacteria bacterium | reverse complement strand
TATTTTACAAAACAGAATATAGCGCTATGATCGGCGGCGTATTAACGAGCGTGATTTATACTTGTGCTTTATCAGGAGTTAATCCATTGAATTACCTGATTGCACTTCAAGAATATAAAAAACAAATTGTTAAAGAGCCCGGGCGGTGGTTACCGTGGAACTATCAAGAAACATTAGCCGCTTCATTATTAGCAGCATAAGTGATGCATCGCCAATCTTTCGGAATACGTGCTTTCATCGGGTCACCTTGTGCCAAGAGAATTTGCAATTCACTTGCGCGCAGTAAAACAGTTGATTCACTACTAACCGGCCACCATGCAAGCCGTCCTTGGCTGAATCGCTTTTGAGCCAGCCAAAAACCATTCGCGTCAAATACCAATAATTTTACCGATGTACGCGAACGATTTGTAAATGCAAAAATCGTTCCGTTGAATGGATCACAGGATAGTTTTTGCTGGCATAATCCTTTTAGTCCGCAGATGCCTTGCCTAAAATCTATTGGCTCAACAGCCAGTAATAGCCGATGTTGTGATGTTATTTGCAGCATCGTTTTACCCTATGAATTGTGAAATAATTATAGGTAACGAGGAAATAGGGCATGCGCTGATTTTTAAAACGGCACCAGTAGTTCGATGCAATTCAATAGCGCATGTCTGCGTGTCAGCAGATGTCGTAATGATTGGTTGGTTAATTGTTAGAGGTGCAACATCTTGCCTGGCTTCAACAAAATTTATCGCTGTATCAATCTTGATGTTTTCTCGAATCTGATTAGTATTAAGGCTCAATGCATTAGTGATCGCTGATAATGGGTAATGCTCAACAAGCGACTTAACTTTATCCCAAAGAGATTCAGGGATTCTGCAGCGTTTATTACGTGTTGCTCGCCAATGATCGAAATGGGATTTTACATCATCTAATAAAGTGTGTTGCATGGGATAACCTCAATTCAATATTAAGGCGTATAGATTAGTGATGATTGGAGGGGGATGTCACGCGCGGTTGCCGCAAAGTCACAAGCATTTGCAAAAAATTTTTCTGACTTTGCTCTAAGGTGGTATCGGGAGTGTCATTTTAAGTGTGTAAATAGCCATAATTCGATATCCTGATTTTAGGATATCACGCACTTGAAAGGAGAATTATTATGGCTGCACAAGATGTTGTACGTGATGAGATAATTGATGAATTATTAGGTAGTGCCAAATCAGCAGAAGATTTGTTTGGTAAAGAAGGATTGCTAAAAAATCTTTCTAAGCGACTGATGGAGCGTTTATTAGAAGCAGAAATGACTAATCATCTTGGTTATATGAGACACGCGATCGAAGGTAACAACACCGGTAACTCTCGAAATGGCAAAACTAAAAAAACTGTCAAAACAGGAAATGGCAATATTGAAATAGCTGTTCCACGAGATCGTGAAAGCGAGTTTTCACCGGTATTAATTGGAAAACGCGAAAGTCGTCTAGCAGGACTGGACGATAACATTTTGTCGCTATACGCAAAAGGGATGACGGTTCGAGACATCCAAGCCCACCTGTTTGAGCTGTACGGGACGGAGATTTCACGCGATTTAATCTCAACAATTACCGATGCTGTCTTAGAGGATGTTAAAGCCTGGCGCTGCCGTCCACTGGATGAGCTATACCCCATCGTATTCATAGATGGCTTCGTAGCCAAATGTCGGCTTGATGGGCGCGTTGAAAACCGGACGGTATACGTAATCTACGGAATTAACCTGGAGGGCGACAAAGACGTTCTAGGGCTTTATCTGGGTGCAGCAGAAGGCGCGAAATTTTGGCTGTCCGTTTTAACTGAAATTAAAAACCGGGGCTTGAAAGATATTTTTATTCTTTGCGCTGATGGACTGAAAGGACTGCCTGAGGCAGTAGAGGCAACATTTCCGCAAGCCACATTCCAAACATGTGTTGTTCACATGGTCAGGCACTCACTGAATTATGTTCCTTACACGGAGAAAAAAGAAGTAGCTGCAGACTTGAAGAAGATATATCACTCGGATACAGCGCTGTTAGCTGAGCAGGCGCTCGATGATTTTGAAATTACTTGGGGTGAGAAATATGGCTCTATTGTTAAATCATGGCGCAATAATTGGGAAAAGATAATTCCGTTCCTGTCATTTCCTAAAGAAATTCGGAAGGCGATCTACACAACGAATATTATCGAGTCGCTGAATAAAACACTGAGAAAAGCTGTTAAAAACCGCGGTCATTTCTCGACAGAAGATGGGCTGATGAAAGTTTTATATTTGGCAATCAAGGGTGTTTCTAAGAAGTGGACTATGCCTGTTCGTGATTGGAAACAAGCATTAAATCAGTTTTCAATTATGTTTTCTGATCGCTTTCCAAGTAAATTTCTATCATGAATTTTCGGTATAAATTCAGAAAATCGCATGATAAATAATTAGAAAAAATTGAATTTTATTTTTTTATAAAAATAATTTTTTATTTATTTGATAAATATGCTAAGATCTATCATGTTAATCGCAATGATTGATATGAAAATTTAAACGGCTATTTACACACCTTAAATGACTCTCCCAGTAATCATGCGAAAATATTTGATTTATGCCATATTCTTTTAGATTTAACTCAGAGATTTGAGACTAATACATTTATAAATATGCTTTATTGTTCAGTCTCATATCGCGGCCTTGCAATGGCTATAGATTTTGGAAATGAGAAACAAAAAGAATTTTTAGATATAGCCGAACATATCGCAAGAAATTTACCTTGGAAAACAAATGTTGAAAAAATTGTTTCTGGCGAAAACTTGTTCACGTGCTTGCAAACAATGTCAAAATGGTCTTTGTTTAACAAAGAAATAGAGAAAGCAGAAAATTATTT
>JBDTIZ010000211.1:0-7081 GCA_039936115.1 Gammaproteobacteria bacterium | reverse complement strand
CAGGAAAGAAAAGCTTGTGGATATGTTGATTCACAATAACAATTATTGATTTTTTTATTAATTTTTAACTGGCTAAAGTCTCCTAAATATTTTTTGGATGATGGTCTAGACATTGGGGTCACTACATGTTGCCACGCCTGATGCCGTTGTTGTAGCAACGGCTGCTGCTGGAGTAAAGCTTGGTAAATAATCAATATTGATCCCATATATGTATATGGCACAACAAGCTATTTAACTAGTAATTCTGCTATTGATTGGAAAAACAGAACTTGAGAAATTTAAAATGAAGATAAAAAAGAAAGATGTATTGATTGAATTGACCGAGGATAAGCTAGAAAAATTTAAAAATACCCTTGATCAATTTGTGCAAAGATTGTCTATAAAGAAATTTGAATATTTCCTTATTGGTATTTTTGAAAACGCTGGAATAGAGGGCGACGTCGTAACGCTAGAAGACCTACATGGTATCAGAAATAAAATTCAAGCAGAACAAAATGAGCTTGTTCAAATGAGAAATTATGAGGAAAGAACAGGCAGGACATTTGGGACACCAAACAGAAAGTTTTCATTACAAGATGAATGTATTATTATCAAAATGATTGAGATGTTTTTTCCTGAAAAATATTTAAAAAAAATTCCTGATGAAAAAATGTTATCAGCAATCCTTGGCGTTGAGTGCAGCATTTATAATCCAAAATTTTCATATAATTTTGAAATTAAATTTAAATCTTGTGTTGAGAAAGATGAAATTCGTGAGATGCTCTCTCAGTTGGGTGTTCTAATTGTTGGTGGAGATTATGATCGATTTTCAAATAAAACTGTTTTTTACTTAGCTCGATATGGTTTTGACAATGTAGATGATAATTTTGATAAAGCTTATGATGCTATCAGTAAGAAATCAGATGTAATTGATAAAGGGCAGGTCGATAGCGTTCTGCGTAAATCTTTTTTTCATCGTCCTAAATTACCTGAAACAAAAGAAGAAACGCTTTCGAATTTAATTGCACGGCTTGGAGTAGACTAATTAAATTAATTTTGAGTGTGATTGAAAGATAAATTGGGATTTCAATAAAAATTATCTATCGTCTGTTCATAAAATTTGATAGCAAAGCTATAATGGAGAGGATTCAGTAATGAAAGATCGACCATCCACCGAAAAATCACTTAAGTTAGGCGAGGTTGTACAACCTAAGCGACTTGCGAATTGCGGATTTTTTGCTTATGAGAATTACCGTTATGGGCGGCACTATGAGTGTATTGAAAGTGATATGATTCAGCATTGTGTTGAAGATTTTCAAACATATATTACTACGTGCAGCAATCCTGAGTCAATTACTTATCAGATAGTAAATAAAAAATTAAATGAAGTTGTCAAGTACACGTCTTATACTTATCTATCTGAGCAAATTCGTGATCTAAAAGTAGTTGTTGAAGTCATTGCAGAAGCGATAAGAAAACATGAAAATTCACGAGAGATGACTATTCAATTAAATAAACTGCATGAAAATCTGAGTATAGAATTAATCGCTAAAAAAGATGCGTCTAAACAAAAAATGTTATTAGCTTCATTTTGTGATCAAGTGCTGGAAAAAATTAATGGTGTATTGGAAAATAAATTACCACCACCCGAACCAGCTAAGCCCGCTCAAAAAGCGTGGACTACGGAAGACAGAATGAGATTTTCTGAAGAAAGAAGAAAATTTATCGAAGAAAGAACGCGCAAAACATTTAGTGCTAGATTATCAAATAATTGCTTTTCAGCCTTTCGTTATTCAGCAGCCATGGCAATTATGCCTCATGTATTACCAAAGCGAGTGAGCTTTCCACTGAGTGTAGTAGCTTCTGCAGGTCTGTCATATTATGAAACTGAATCTGCATATGTAGCAGCTTCAGCATTTATTTTCCAAGTATTACCACTTAATACGCGGTTAAAATTGGCATTAGCAATTTCATTCATAATATTGGAAGTAAATACAAATACCAAGAATAAAGATATTGAAGTCACGCTGGTAGAACATTTATTTTTATGGTTGGCTAGTCTCTTTGTCGGTTTAGCAACCCATTCAACGGTGAATTATGCAGCGAACCGTATAAAAGAGTTTTTTGGACAGACCAGTTCTTCGCAGGTTGAAGCAGCGGTTGCAGATATAGAAAATGCAGCTTCGGTGAGAAAACGAATGTAATCTATGCCGGTCTTATTAAAGCAGAATATCTTGTTTTTTCAGTAAGGCCGCATATTATATTTCCGTATTATTTTTTCTCTGCGCCGATACGCTTAAATCTGACAATCTCTGTCAATCTCAATGCAGGCGATTATAAATTCTTTTAATCTCCCACTCAATTTTGCATGCCTTTGAAATGACATAAATCTCGCTTTATCACATGCGAGACTTAGCCTATATTGGGCTAATGCCTCATAAATAAACCATAATATCTGTGCCATCGCAAAAGCATCGGATAAATGTTTTTTAGACTCAAAAGCCATATAATTTTTAAGACAAGCATCCATAAGCTGCAGATACGCATCATCCTCATCTGCCAATGCATAGTGGAATTTTGCCTGTCGCAAACAGCCTACCAAGGAAAAAAACGGATGAGATATCACTATTTCACCTAAATCAATGATTGTGATATTTTGCGATAAATCATCTATGAGTATATTGTTGTCATGAAAATCACACTGGACAATGGTTTGCTTGATAGAATAGTCGGATAATTTTTTACATAAATTGGAAATCTTTGGAAGCAACATATCTAATTCACGCACTTCAATTTCTGAAAGCCCATCTGCTATTAAGATGTCTTTTTGTGCGAGCAATTGCTTGAATAAATCTGGTAATTTATCTAGTCGCCAGTCGGGAACACCAATATCAAGAAAAATATTGGCCTGGTCTGCAACAGCCAGCTGAATCGATGTAAATTGATCAATGGCTTTACAAAGCAATGCTGTATCAAATTGCTGTTTTAGAATTTCTCGCAAGGGTCTACCAGCATCTTTCATTAAAAAACAATTTAATTCAGCATTGTGTGCGATAACTTCCGGAACAAAAGCCCCAAATTGATCATGCAACATCTGGGTAATGACAGCCTCCAGCGCAAGCAGTTTTGGTGTTTGTTTCAAATAAATATAACCAGCAAATGTTGCAAAGCGAACCACATAAGACCAAGGTGTATTTTGCACATTTTCGGGGAGGTTGCTTTTTAGTCTATATCCATGAGATGAAAGGTATTTGCAACCCCATTGAATAATTTTTTTATTTGCTGTTAGAGGCTCAGTTGTCATAATTCACTTCTTTATTTATTACGCTATGCTATAAAGTTACTGTCTGTAACTGAAAGGGCTCTTCCATATAATTATTAGCGACGAACAGGCTAAACAACGGAGGTGATCCGGTGAAATATGATTATATAAGGAAAACAATATACGTGGGTATCGATGTTTATAAAAAACTCAGGAGCACGGCTTTTCTAGTGCTGGGTCTAAAATGTATTAAGAAAATTCCTTACGCGACTTTTACGCGACTGAGTAGTGCACTGTTATGCATCGTTATGCAATTGCAACGGGCGTTGCACAGTATCAATTATTTAATAATCAAGCACTTATATTCTACGAGGCCGCTTCGTAATCAGAGGTCCGCAGTTCGACGCCGCGCATCGGCATCAGTATAAATAATGCGTTAGTGTTTTAAATTGAAAAGTAAAATTGTCATGTGGAAGCAATGTAGAAAATAGAGTGACCTAATGCATCAAAAAACTATCCTCTGCTATGGGGACTCGAATACTTGGGGATATGTACCTAGTGCAGATTATTCCCTCTCTAAAAGACGCTATTCTCGTAATGAACGTTGGCCAGGTATTTTACAAAATTTATTAGGACAAGATTTAATTCTTGAAGAAGGATTAAATAGCAGGGCGACTAATATAGATTATGCGGTACCCCCCGATAGAAATGGTAAAACGTATCTTGCTCCTTGCCTTTACTCTCATGCGCCCATTGACCTTGTTATTTTTGCACTAGGCGGAAATGATGCAAAGAGCTATTTTAATCGATCAGCTGAGCAGATTCGGGATGGAATGGCAGAGCTTATTAATGTGGTGCAAACATCGGGGTATGGCAAAAACCTACAAGATGCCCCAAGGATTTTGCTTCTGACTCCTTGTATCCCCTCGCCGTTTGTAGAAAATATGTCCGATGAGAAGGGAGTATGCTTTCTTGCCGGAGCTGTCGCTAAAATTACCCAATTAGTTTCCTTATATGAGCAACTTGCAAAAGAAAAAAATTGCTTTTACCTTAATTTATCGGATATAAAGCCATCCAACCTTGATGGCGTGCATTATGATCAAGCTGCGCATAATGAATATGCCAAAATGGTGAGTGAGAAAATTAAAGCAATATTTTGTATGGGATGAACTTTATGCAAATGGAATCTTCTCTCAATAAAGTGAAGATCAGTATTATTGAAGACAGTGAAATACATAGTGAATGGTTAAGGGCTGAATTAGAGAATGACCAATTATTTGAAGTGGTAAGTCAGGATCATCTTGGAAGGCAAGGTATTATATCAGTTAAAGAAAGAAGCCCTGATGTAGCTTTGCTTGATTTCCAGTTAGAGGATTTAACTGGGCAGGAGGTTGCAAAAGAATTAATGCTTACAATGAAAAAATAAAATTATTTCTTATTACGGCTCATACTGAGACTGCCATTATTGAAAGAATAATCGGTGATAAAAATATCAAAGGACTCGCTATAAAGTGTTCACTTTATTTTAATATGAATTTACTATCAGCAATAAAAATTGTTGCAACGGGAGGGGTTTACTTAGAGCCCTCCTTGCTTGAAAAGCTACGAGAAACTAGTAGATCCAATGGTATTAGTTATTTAACCTCAAGAGAGTTTGAAGTATTTATTCAATCTTGTTCTGGGAAAACGGATAAAAAAATTGCTGCAGATTTGTATGTCGAGCTTCCTTATATAAAAAATATTAAGTCAAAGATTGCAAAAAAAATAAAAAATACCAATGTGGATACTCTGTTAAATAAATTAATTGAAAACTCTAATCCTAATCTTTATTTAGCGGAAGTTCATTTATAGATGAGTAATCTAATAGGAAAATCTTCCATTCAAAATCTCGTTTTTTCATTATGCATATGGGGTTTGCTTGTTATTTCCTTTGTGACTTCATTAAAATACGGATTTTTTAAGAAGGAATGGAATGAGATTATTTATTTTTTGCAATTAGGCGCTGATGGATGTATTACTGTATTTGGATATTTATCTTATAAAAAAAGAGCGAAAGATAGTGCCAAAATATTTTATTTTCTCATTTTTCTCAGTTTGATACCTGGGCTATTTGCCAATGAAATTTACAATATACTAATCAACATTCTCCAGATTACTAGGGGTAAAAATGAAAGTCTTTATTGGTCAGTAGCATATACTTTTTTTCTCTCGATACAGATATATGCGTGGTTTTATCTTTTTCAACGCAAAGTAAAACAAAATAAAAATCATATATGGCTTACTACTTATCCCTATTTTATATCTGCGGGTATTATTTTTTTATCATTAATACTTATTTTATTTGTCAATGATGTTTACGCTCAAGTCAATTTTAATGGAATACTGAACTCTTTACTGGAAATAATATTATTTTCTTTGATTTCGATAAACCTTTCTAGAGCGAAGAATAAATCTCTCATTTGCCTTGAGGTGGGGTTTTTACTATTGATAGGGTTTAATTTTGCGCATCGTTTTAGTGATGTTCTTAGTATCTATTATAAAATTTTTGATATGGCATGGATGCTGTGTTTGGTAGTAATTATTTATGGGTTATATTTTTCATTCAAAGAGGCTCGAAAAGAGGCTCATTTTTTTGAAGAAAATTCAATTCATGTTCTCACAAGTGGCGCCTTTGTGTTATTTACAGATTTAATATTAATGGCTTTTATTTTTGGGGTAATTGGTTTTTCTGCTTTTCAAATAGATAAGATTCCCAATTTAAAAATTCTAATGCTTGATGTTCCCAGTGCATTTATTTTTTCTTACTCAGTAGCTTTGTTATTATCAAAATTTTTTACTTGGCATCTTTCTCTTCCCTTTGACCAGATGGCGCATAAAATTTCTGGGATTACCAAAAATCAAAAAAATAGAAGTTATGGCAATCAATTCAAAATTAATGAGATTGAAGTTTTTGAAGAGTTTATTATAAAAACTATTTCCGATTTGCATCATGCTAATGATGTTAAATCTAAATTTTTAATGAATATGTCGCATGATTTTAGAACACCAGCAAGTGGTATTTTGTATATGTCCCGATTGATTCATGATCGTTTGCTTGATGACAAAACAAAAAGACTGCAAAAAATGGTTGTTAATTCTTCTGAACAATTAATGACATTTCTTGATGATATATTGGATTACTCGAGGCTTGAGCATAGTAAGGTTATTCTAAGAAACACATCCTTTAATATTATCGCACTGATTAATGAATTAATTAATTTTGTTTCTGTTAAGGTATATGAGAAAAATTTAATTATTAATGCAGCATACGCGCAAGATGAGACAATTTGTTATTCCGATAAAAGTTTTGTTAGAAGAATTATTTTAAATTTATTATCTAATGCTATTAAGTTTACTAATATCGGAGAAATTAATATTTTTACATCATTTTTTACTCTTAATAATAAAGAACATATTTTAATTTCAATAAGAGATGCTGGCATTGGGATTGATAAAACTAACCACCAAAAAATATTTGAACCATTTTATTCGGTAGAAGGTGCTGATTCCTCTAAATATCCTGGCATTGGGCTAGGCTTAAGTAATGTTGATTTGATGGTAAAGGAATTGAATGGTCAAGTCACTTTAAAAAGTGAATTAGGGTTGGGATCTGAGTTCAGCGTGTATCTTCCTCTTCAATAAAAATTTAAACATCTTCTCGCCATGAGTCGGTGGGCGGATTTTAACTAGGAGTGCGACAGTTTTCTAATTTGCTGTATATTCATTGTCTTGGGAACGATGACTAACAGAAAAAGGAACTGTCGCATGACGGATTATACTCATTTAAGCATGAGGGATCGA
>JBDTIZ010000210.1:0-4523 GCA_039936115.1 Gammaproteobacteria bacterium | reverse complement strand
ATAGATGGGCGCACACCCCATTGATTTTTTTCAACGGTGATCAATAAATCGAGCGCAGTTTCACTCTGCTGATGCGCTTTATTCCAATTGCCTTTGAAATCATTCATCGCCACCGTATTTAAAAAAGTGCCGTGAAAGACTTGATCAGAAATATCATGTGCAGCACAACCCAGTACAAATGCAACTAACTTTGGATTTTGTTGGTCAGGGAAAGGATATTTTTCACGTAGATAAATCACAAAGGTATTAATGAACGTTTCCCAATGCGATGCATTTCCATAATGTGTGCCGCGAATAAAGCCGGTGTCTGGATAATTTGAACCAACCAAATAAGCATCCATATTATTTAAAAGTAAATTGGCTAATTCTTTATCCTGTAATTTCGCAATGGTTTCTTTGGCAATAAACATATGTGTAACACTGCCAGCGTCGCAAAACTGATAGATAAATATAGAGGTTAACAGTAGCGCTAACGAAATTGATTTTTTTAACATGCAACACTTCCCTGTTTATTTTTGTAAATGACTGTGTTGATAACTATAAGTAAAGTAAATTATCGTACCTAACACAATCCACGCAAGAAACCGCCACCAAGTTAACGATGGCAGATGTAACATCAGATAAACACAAAAAATGATTCCCAACAGAGGAATCAGTGGATTGAAAGGTAAATGAAAAGGACGCGGCATATCTGGTTTGCTAATACGTAAAAAAATGACGCCTGCACAGACAAATGTAAAAGCAAACAGTGTACCTATATTAACAAGTTGCGCTGCTTCACCTAGCGGCATAAAACCCGCAACTGCCGCAATAATAATTCCACTGAAAACAATAATAGTGCTAGGTGTTTTAGTCTGTGGGTTTATTTTAGCGAACATGACAGGTAACAAACCATCACGCGCAATGGCAAACGTGATTCGTGTCAACCCATAATACATGATTAACATCACAGTCGTAAGTCCCGCAACCGCACCCACAGAAATCAATCCAGCAACGAGTGGATAACCAATATTGAAGATAGCATCAGCGACGGGTGAGCTTACATTGAGTGTCGAATAATGAACGATACCGGTCAGCAGGATAGATACTAAAAAATAAATCGCAGAACAAATCGTCACAGATAAGATAATGCCGATGGGCAGCGAGCGTTGTGGATCTATGGTTTCTTCCGCAGCAGTTGATAAAGCATCAAAACCAATGTAGGCAAAAAAAACTAACGCCGAACCCTGAATGACACCTTGCCAACCAAAAGGTAAGAACGGATGCCAATTTGCAGGATTAACCTTTCCGACTGCGACTGCGATAAATATCCCAATAGTTACCAGTTTAATTACGACAGCAATAAAATTAAACCGAACACTTTCTCTCATACCAATGAAAAGAAAAAATCCCAGTACCGCAATGATTAAAACAGCGGGTAAATTAATGATGCCGCCTTCAAAAGGATTATGAATTAATGCCAACGGTAAATGAATATTAAGTGCTAATAAACCTACGTTGACATAACTCGACCAACCAATTGACACTGCTGAAACAGAAAGCGCATATTCAAACAACAAATTCCATCCAATCATCCAAGCAATGAATTCACCAAATCCGGCATAAGTATAAGTGTAAGCACTGCCACAACCGCCCACACTGGTTGCAAGTTCCGCATAAGACAATGCGGCAAGCATCGCAGCTATTCCTGCAATGATATACGATATCGCTACAGCCGGGCCCGCCTGAGTTGCAGCGGCAACACCTGTCAAAATGAATACACCCGCCCCAATAATAGCGCCAATTCCCATCAAAGTAAGATCAGTTGCGGTCAGACAGCAATGTAAGGCAGAATCAACAGGCAACGATGCGGGATGTTTAGTGCGGAAAATATCCATATTATTTTTTCCATTCGATTTGCACGATAAACTACCATAACTTTTAGTGCGAGCATCGTCAAATTAAAATCCAAACGGAAGGGAACCCATGACCTATCAAGTCACACATTTCATCAACGGCGAAGCAGTCAAAGCCACTGGCCGAACACTCGATATCTATAATCCAGCGTTAGGCGATGTCATTGGTTATGTCACAGCGGCTGATAAAGCCATTGTTGAACAAGCAATTCGTGCAGCAAAAACAGCATTTCCCGAATGGTCAGCCACAACGCCTTCAAAACGCGCGCGCATTCTTTTTAAATTTAAAGCATTGCTCGAACAACATCTGGATGAACTTGCACAACTGGTGACACAAGAACATGGCAAAACCTTCAGCGATGCACGTGGTTCTGTGCAGCGCGGAATTGATGTGGTCGAATTTGCTTGTGCGATCCCGGATCATTTGAAAGGCACTTATACAGAAGAAGTCGGAACAGAAATTGATAGTTATTCAGTACGCCAACCGCTAGGTGTTTGTGTTGGCATTACACCGTTTAATTTTCCCGCGATGATTGCATTGTGGATGTTTCCTATGGCGATTGCATGTGGAAATACGTTTATTTTAAAACCCTCAGAAAAAGATCCCTCTTGTGGACTTCGTATCGCACAATTAGCGAAAGAAGCTGGTGTACCGGATGGTGTCATCAATGTGGTGCAAGGCGATAAAGAAACAGTCGATTTATTATTAACACATCCTGATGTTAAAGCTGTCAGTTTTGTCGGTTCAACACCTGTCGCAGAATATGTTTATAAAACAGCGATAGGAGAGGGCAAACGTGCACAAGCTTTTGGTGGTGCAAAAAATCATTGTGTCGTGATGCCTGATGCCGACATTGATCAGGCAGTTGATGCGATTGTGGGCGCGGCGTTTGGATCAGCAGGCGAGCGTTGCATGGCAATATCAGTGGTCGTGGCTGTAGGTGATCACATCGCAGATGAATTAGTGGAAAAAATCAAGCCGCGCGTAAGTGCATTGAAAATCGGACCTGGAATGCGTTCAGAAATAGAGATGGGTCCCTTAGTCACGCAAGCACATTGGCAACGCGTAAAATCCTATATCGATTTAGGTGTAGAAGAAGGCGCAACACTGGTAATCGATGGACGAGAATTGAAACCCAACGCGCAACAAAAAGGATTTTTCATGGGCGGTTCGTTGTTCGATCATGTAGAACCGTCAATGCGTATTTATCGCGAAGAAATTTTTGGGCCTGTTTTATGTATCGTGCGTGCAAAAGACTTCGCATCAGCCCTTGCGTTAGTCGATGAACATGAATTTGGTAATGGTACGGCAATTTTTACGCGCGATGGCAATACGGCTCGAACATTTGCAAACAAAGTGCAAGTCGGCATGGTGGGAATTAATATTCCGATTCCTGTGCCAGTTGCTTATCACAGCTTTGGCGGTTGGAAACGTTCGCTGTTTGGTGATGTTCATATGTATGGACCGGAAAGCGTGCATTTTTATACAAAGCTAAAAACCGTTACGCAACGGTGGCTGAAAAATACCAACGGTTCTGATTTTAATATGCCGACACATTAAAGGAATACCCATATGAAACAGATCAGTTTTATAGGTTTAGGTCACATGGGAAATCCCATGGTGAAAAATTTATTGCGCGCTGGATTTAGTGTGAAAGTATTTGATTTGGCAACAGAGGCAATCCAAGCATTAGTATCGCAAGGCGCAACAGCGACGTCATCGATAAAAGAAGCGGCAAGTGAAGCTGATATTATCATCACCATGTTGCAAACAGGGCAACAAGTGAAAGCAGTATGTTTCGGAGAAAACGGTTTATTCGCCCATGCAAAAAAAGATATTTTATATATTGATTCATCGTCCATTGAAATTACGGCAACGAATGAATTGCATAAAGCAGCTGAAAATCAAGGAATTGCTATGCTGGATGCACCGGTCTCTGGTGGTGTTGCAGGTGCTGAAGCTGCAACATTAACTTTCATGGTGGGAGGCAGTGAAACAAATTTTCAGCGCGGCTTGCCTCTATTTGAAAAAATGGGAAAAAAAATAGTGCATGCAGGTTTAGCAGGCAGTGGCCAGGCAGCGAAGATTTGCAATAATTTAATTTTGGGTATTTCAATGATTGCAGTGAGTGAAGGTTTTTCGCTTGGAAAAAAATTAGGACTCGATCCTAAAAAATTTTTTGAGATCAGTTCAAATGCCTCTGGACAATGTTGGTCTATGACAAGCTATTGTCCTGTTCCGGGTTTAGTTGAAAAAGCGCCATCGAACAATGATTTTAAACCGGGATTTACTGCCAAAATGATGTTGAAAGATTTGCGTTTAGGGCAGTTAGCGGCGGAAAGTGTGAATGCTGCGATTCCGTTGGGCGCTGAGGCGGCAGAATTGTATACGTTGTTTGTAAATCAGGGAAAAGGTGAGTTGGATTTTTCTGCGATTATTACTTTGTTGAATGGGGCAGGGGTGTCAACTTAAGAACCTAAACGGCTGTCATCACTTCGCGTGGAGTCTGTAAATTTTCCTGTGTAAACGGTCATAGTGTACTATAACGTAAATTTTTATGGACTATGACTATGAAAGTAGAATTAATAGATGAATTGCTAAAGGGCTGCACGACTCAAGAAGATGTT